>QHOQ01000013.1 GCA_003219355.1 Verrucomicrobiota bacterium | reverse complement strand
TCACTTTCAAATCGGGGACGTGCCTGATTCAGGCTGCACACTGTTTTTAGCGGTTATCGCTGTTGTGCTGCTCTGTAGTCTTGACACCGCGATCCGGCGCTTGCCCGCCTCGCAACGTCTGCTTCGCACTTGATAAGACCGCGCTTCTATAACAGGCGGGCTACGAGCAGCAGCGTTATTTCTTCTCCTCGAACAACGGCAGAAATTGGCCGTAGCCTTCTTCTTTTAGTTTTTCGACTGGAATGAAGCGGAGCGCAGCGGAATTGACGCAGTAGCGCAATCCATTTGGACCAGGCCCATCGTCAAAGACATGGCCGAGATGGGCATCGCTTTTCGCGCCGCGGACTTCGGTACGATCCATTCCTAGAGTGCGATCGGATTTCTCGACGACTTTTTCTTTCGCGATCGGTTTGGTGAAACTGGGCCATCCGCTACCGCTATCGAATTTATCGAGCGAAGTGAAGAGCGGTTCGCCAGTGACAATATCAACGTAAATACCCTCCGCGTGATTGTTCCAGTAGGCATTGTTGAAAGGAGGCTCAGTCCCGCATTCCTGCGTGACGTGATACTGCTGTGGTGTCAGCTTTTTCTTTAATTCTTCAGCGGAAGGTTTCGTTGTAGCTGCGGCCGATGTCGCCACCGGCGATGCGTTTGATATTGTCGTTTCCACTTTCTTCTCCTCCTGTTTTTGTGCGCCGGCGCGGTTCAAGAAAGTCTGCGCGCCAATCAGTCCCATCAGAACCATGACACAAATGACGAGCAGAAAGCGAGAGCGCGGCTCCGGATGCTTGGGTAAATTCATCATAGACGATCGAGGGTTAGACAGCTCGATCAGCTCGTCTGTTCACGTCCCGCTTCGGGCACGCGAATGTAAGAGCGAAAGAGTAACAATCCGATCGGCGCGACCGACGCCGCCAGAGCGAAGATAAGCCACATTGTCCCGGAATGTCGCGGACCGTGTTCCGGACAAAAGGCGGCGAGTAACCAACCACCAGTGCCCACGAGAAGCTTCCCGAAAAGAAAAGGAACATAGGAGAGCGCGCCATACGACGCTTCCTGGCCTTTCGGTGCAATCGCGGCAGCATATTCATAGACTCGCGGCGAGTAGAACGCTTCCCCGACCGAGAAGATCGCGGTATAGATCGCAGTCATGATGTAGTACGGGTGAATGCTGCCTTTCACCCCGAGATAACTGTGACCGAGCCATTGTCCGACTGCGCCATTGGCAGGGCTTTGGAACCACGCCGTCGGCAAAGCCATCACGAAGACTGAAGCTGCACAAATAGCTCCACCAACTGCGACCATTCGATAGGCGGAGAATTGTTGCGTGAGCGCACCGATCACGGGGACGAGTACAATAATGAGAAGGTAGTTAATCGCTAAGAGGTGACCTATTGGAGCGCCCTCGCCTAACTCGCGAATACCAAATTTCGGAAAAACATAATCCGTTTGCAGGAAGATCAGCTTCAGAAATCCGATCAAAATAAGAAACGCGAGGAGTCGGTAAAAACCGGACTGGCTGAGTAGTCGCTTAAACAGCCGGATGGTATCAAGCGCCGTGTCACGAACTGTCAAGAAGATGCGGTCCCAAAACGCACCGGTGGCATGTAGCATTGGTTCGGCCGTAAACTTGACCCCTTCATCTGTCGCTTCAGCTCCCCGGCGCAGAAAATAAATCGTCGGAAGAAGCAGTAGTTCGAAACCGAGGCTTACCAGAAACAGCGAGCGGTAGGCGCTGATCTCTGATCCAAAGAGAGTTATGTGACCATGTTCGCCTAATGACTGCCGGATATAGTCGAAAATTTGCGCCGCGATCAGGTAACCGACATTCATGACCATGTAGATGATCGAGAAGGAGATGGAGCGTTGTTGCGTCGTTGAATACCGCCGCGTAGCTGCGATCAGGACCGGCGTACCTAAGGCCTCGCCGATGACCAAAGGGAACAAACCGCCGGCGAGTGCCAGCCACGGTATTGCGGTAAAGACCATCACCGCTCGGGCAACCAAGCAGACGAAGACGCCAAAGAAGAATGTTCGGCGAAGACCGAGCGCGTCCGTGAGCGAACCGGCTAAGAGCGTGAACACGGTCATCGCTGGCGCCCAGACCCAACCGACTAAAGCTCCCGCCGCTTGATCGCTGAACCCAAGATCCGATGAGAGCCATAAAATCAGCGTTTTGTTGGTGACCGAATAGGCGGAGATGATTAGTAGCTTGATAACAAAGGTGAGCCACAACTCGCGTTGAGCTCCGCCAAGCACAGTAAACTTCGCGAAAAACCCTCGCAGCCCGCCTTGAACAGCGGGTCCAACATTTTCTTCCAAGGGCAGGCTTTGTTCCGTAATTTGTCCCACAGATTTCAAATCCAGGTTAAAACGATCTCGAGTCGCCGGCGTGGAATTCCCGCGGACTATGCCAGCTTTTCTGGTGCCGCTGAAGTGAAAATCACGAACGACTTTGCGATTACCCGTTTGCCGTTCTTGTCATCCCGAGGCGCGCAGACGCCGAGGGACCTCACGATTGTCCGAAAGCGCATGACCAACTGGCAGGTTCCTCGCTCCGCTCGGAATGACGGAGTAGAGCAACGACTTCGGCCAGGCTAGATCATATTCGCAATGAGGTCGCGGCCGTCGAACTCCTTAAAATCCTCCAGTTTCTCTCCTGTTCCGACAAAGCGCGTCGGGATTCCAAGTTCATCTTGAATTGCCACGACGACTCCGCCTTTCCCACTGCCATCGAGTTTGGTCACGATTAATCCCGTCAATCCGATGGCTTCATGAAATTGTTTCGCTTGCGCGCGTACGTTGCTGCCCGTAGTCGCATCCACCACCAGCAGGATTTCATGCGGCGCATTCGGATCGTGTTTTGACAGGCTCCGTTTTATTTTGCCGAGCTCGCCCATCAGATTCGATTTCGTGTGTAGCCGGCCGGCGGTATCACAAATCAGAAACTCGACATCACGTTTATCTGCTGTCTCATACGCCTCATAGCAAAGCGCAGCTGGATCGGCGTTGTATTCTCCGCGAATCATCTCCACGCAACTCGCTCTGCCCAAATCCCTAACTGTTCGATTGCCGCCGCCCGAAAAGTATCGGCCGCCGCCAATAAAACCGTGTGGCGCCTCGTTTTGAAAAAATGTGCCAGCTTGGCGGTGGAGGTCGTCTTGCCGGTTCCGTTGACGCCAACGATTAAAATGACTTTCGGATGCGCCGGGAGGGGACGAATGCGTGGGGGATTGATTGGAAGAACACGACCAATCTCTTCCTGTGCCACTTCGCTGATGTCATTTGCAGTAATCCGACTGCGAGTATCGCGTTCCTGAAGCTGCTTCACTATCCGCAGCGTCATGGGCACTCCGATGTCCGAGCGAATCAGCGCCTCTTCCAGCTCGTCCCAATCGACTGGTTTGCCGGCAAATCGATCGATGATGTTCTTGAAGAATTTCATCCCGCGAGTCTTGTCATCCCGAGCGAAAGCCGAGGGATCCCGCTGCGCAAGCGTTAAGGTAAATTAACGGGATCCCTCGACTTCGCTGTGCTGCGCTCGGGATGACGGAATAGCTGATCGCTACTTTACACCGTTCTTCGTCACCGCTTGGCGCGCCGGTCGCGTCAGCTCTTTCCGGACCCGGTCGAGAATCCCGTTGACGAAACGTCCCGACTCTGCCCCACCGAATTTTTTCGCGAGTTCGATTGCTTCGTTAATGGAAACAACCGGTGGAATGTCATCCCGAAATAACATTTCATAAATGGCCAGGCGCAGAACGTTGCGATCAACCGCGGCGATGCGACGAAACTCGTAATTCTCGGCATATCGCCGAATGCGTTCGTCGATTTCCGCGAGATGCGCATTCATCCCATCAATAAGGGGCTGGGCAAATTCTCGGACGCGCGGTTTGGTTGGGAGAAATTCCCAGAAATCTTCCATTTTTTCCGGGCTATCGCCGTGCTGCATGTCGCGCCAGAAATGATATTGCAGCGCTGCCTGGCGCGCCTCCCGCCGCCGGCCCATCGCTACGGTCGGGTGCGCAGATCCGACATCACATTGGCGATTTCGATCGCCGCGCGGGCAGCCTCGGTGCCGCGATTGATTTTTTCTTCGAGACAACGTTCACGCGCGTCCAGTTCCCTGGTAAAAGTATGCACGCAGTTGATAACCGGAACGCCATAATCCAGCGCGATCCGCTGGAGCGCGTCAGTCACGGAACGGGACAGGTTTTCCGCGTGATTGGTCTTCCCTTTTATAATGACGCCAACGGCGAGGATTACGTCCGCCTTTTTTTGTTGTGCCAGCTCGCGCACCACGATCGGAATTTCAAATGCACCTGGCACCCGATAGAGCGCCACCTTCGCCATTGGCGTTTGTAGGTCTCGGGCGGCGTGATCGACCAATCCCTGCACGTAAGACGGATTGAATTGACTGGCCACAATGGCAAAGGTGCGTTTGGCCGCAACGATTCGCGGGCGCGGCAAGGTAAAGTGGGACAGGCGGGGATTAGCAGCAGGTCCGATCATAGTAAGTGACCCATTTTCTGTTTTTTGGTTTCGAGATATTTTTTGTTGTGCGGATTGGCCGGGCTGCGAATCGGCACCTGTTCGATCATTTGAATTCCGTAGCCTTCCAGCCCGATCACTTTCTTGGGGTTATTCGTCAGAAAACGAAATTGTCGCACACCGAGATCGAACAAGATTTGTGCCCCCAATCCATAATCGCGCAGATCCATGGGAAAGCCAAGCCTGGCGTTCGCTTCCACCGTATCAAGGCCTTCCTCCTGCAATTTGTACGCGTGAATTTTTGCTGCTAGCCCAATCCCGCGCCCTTCCTGCCGCATGTAAACGAGGACGCCATCACCTTCCTCCGAGATCTGACGCAAGGCCGCGTGTAACTGATTCCCACAATCGCAGCGTCGCGAACCAAAAACATCGCCGGTGAGACATTCGCTGTGCACCCGCACCAACGTTGGTTTATTCGGCGAAATCGTGCCTTTGACCAGAGCGAGGTGATGTGAACCATCTAGTTTCGAGCGATAAAGGTGCAGATCGAAATCGCCGTAATCCGTCGGCATCTTCACGATTTGTTCGCGCTCGACTAATTTTTCTCGGACCCGGCGATGCGCGATGAGACTCTGGATGGTACAAATGCGGAGGCCGTGTTTTTTCCGGAACCGCATCAGCTCCGGCAAACGCGCCATTGTGCCGTCGTCATGCAGAATTTCGCAGAGCACCCCGGCCGGCTGCAGCCCGGCCATGGTGGCAAGATCAACTGCGGCTTCGGTGTGTCCAGCGCGGCGCAAGACGCCGCCGTCTTTTGCTCGCAAAGGAAAGACATGGCCGGGTTGCACGAGATCATTCGGCTCGGAAATGGGATTGGCGATGACCTGAATAGTTCGCGCCCGGTCATGCGCGCTGATGCCGGTCGTCACGCCGTCCGCAGCATCGACTGAGACGGTGAAATCGGTCGAATACATTTCGCGATTCTCCGCGACCATGCGCTTCAGACCCAGTTGTTCCGCCCGTCCGTTCGAAATGGGAACGCAAATCAAGCCGCGACCATGCATTGCCATGAAATTCACTGATGCCGCGGTCGCCTTTTCCGCTGCCATCACCAGGTCGCCTTCGTTTTCCCGATCGGCGTCATCTGTCACAATCACGATTTTCCCCGCCGCGACATCGGCGACAACGTCGTCCACGGCGTCGAACTCCAATGTTTCATCGATTGTTA
>QHOQ01000012.1 GCA_003219355.1 Verrucomicrobiota bacterium | reverse complement strand
ACGAAAATCGGCCCTGTCTCAGAATACGGGTGACCCGGCGGAATTGCCGCGAAAGGAAACAGGATCATCCGCTCGCCCGGTTTCGCCCACCGCAGGCAATGGCGACAGGGATATCCTCGCGGCGAATCGGCCACGACCACCCGATGATCGGCCGCACCGCTTTTGGCCGCGCGCCATGCTGCCTCCGCGACTTCAGTTTTCACCGGAATCACCCTAAAATTGGAACTTCTCATGAGCCAACGTATCTCCCCGCATCGAGCCGCGCATCGACGAAATTCAGGCGGGGAATTCGGTTCGTGCTTACCAACGATGGTACGCCGGATGACCTTCTTTGACGGCAATGAACAATCCGCGACAGGTCGCGCAGACTTTTTCCCCAGCACTCAACGTTCCTTCAACGGTCGCACGATCATCCTTCAGATCGACAACTTTTGCGGAAAGGAAGACCGGGCCACTCGTCGGAGTCGGCCGCAGTAATTTGATCGCGTATTCCGCCGTAACTGTGCACGGCGCATGATCCGCCCTCGTGCGTTTCATCAAGCCAAAGGCGGCCGTCCAGTTGCAATGGCAATCGAGTAGGGTCCCGATGACGCCGCCATTCAATACGCCGGGAAAAGCTTCGTACTTTTTCTCCGGTCTCCATTCTGCGACCACCTCATCACCTTTCGGAAAACTGCGAATGCGAAGACCATCCGGATTCGCCGGGCCACATCCCCAGCAGGCGTTATTCGGCGCATAACGTTCCTGAAGCGAGAGCGAATCCTCCTCCGACATTCAAAATCGCGATCTTATTCTTGCGCGCCGTCCGAAGCCTATCCCGGGTACGGTCGCAGCTTCGGCCCAACGTACTGGGAGCGCGGCCGGATCAAACGATTGTTGTCGTGTTGTTCGACCACGTGGGCACACCAGCCGGCCACTCGGGAGGCGGCGAAAATCGGTGTGTTTAACTCAGGTGGAAAACCAAGCATCCAAAATACCGGCGCCGCATAAAGATCGACATTCGCGCACAGATGTTTTTCGCGTTCCATTGTCTCCTCGAGCTTCTCGCAAATTGGAATCCATTGCTCCTTGCCCGTCCGTTTGCCCAGATCACGGCCGATTTCGCGCATCAGCGGGACACGCGAGTCGCCTTTTTTATAAACACGATGGCCGAATCCCATGATCTTTTCTTTGGTTTCGAGCTTCTTTTTCAGCCAGGCTTCCGCCCGATCAGGCGTCCCGATCTCCTCGAGCATCTTCATTGATTCCTCATTCGCACCACCGTGCAGGGGCCCTTTAAGGGTCGCGCAAGCGGATGTGACCGCCGCGTAAATACCGGCCAGCGTCGAAGCCGTGACGCGCGCCGCAAAAGTCGAGGCGTTGAATTCATGGTCCGCGTAGAGCACCAAAATCGTGTCGAGCATTCGCGTTTGCCACGTTTGCGGCGCTGCGCCTGTTAGTTTGTAAAAAAAGTTTCCCGCGTGAGTCAGGTCCGGTTTATCAGGCAATGGCTCGTCACCATGCGAGATTCGCCAGCCATCAGTGATCAAAGTTGACACGCGCGCGATCAACCGAATCGACTTCTGAATGTTTGCCGCGTGGGAGTTATCGCTCAATTCACTGTCGAAGGCGCTTAACATCGATACGCCCGTGCGCAACATATCCATGGGGTGCGTCGATCGCGGCATCAGCCGCAACATTTCGATGACCGGCGCTGGCAACTCGCGCTCCGCCGCAATTTGTTGCCTGAACTGCGCAAGCTGTTTCACATCTGGCAGTTCGCCGTTAAGCAAGAGATAAGCGACTTCCTCGAAGCTTGCCTGCTGCGCCACCTGGTGGATGTCGTAGCCGCGATACATCAGTCCGGCATTTGGATCGACCCAGCAGATCGCGGTTTCGCCGGCGATCACGCCCGCCAAGCCTGGGCTGTACTCTGGTTTGTTTTCAGTGCTCATCTGGTTTCGTTCATCTTAGCAGCGATACGTGCTTGGACAAACTATCGGTCGCCACCTACCGGCCAATTGTCCGCATCCGGGTCGTAATCGAGCAGCTCGTAGAGTTCCTTGCGCGTTTGCATCTTGTCGACCCAATCCGATTGGGTTCCGCGCCTCTTTAAATCGCGCAAGAACTCTTCGCTCGTTTTCATTGAAGCGCGAAACGCGCTCATTGGGAAAATGACCATGCTGTAGCCAAAATCGGAGAGCTCTTGAAACGAAAGCAAAGGGCTTTTACCAAACTCAGTCATATTGGCGAGGAGGGGTGCTTTGATTTCTTTGGCGAAATCGCGGAACTCGTCCCCGCTTTGCAATGCCTCCGGAAAGATCACGTCCGCCCCGGCTTCGACGTAACTCCTCGCCCGTTTGACTGTGTGATCGAAATCTTCTACACCGCGCCCATCTGCCCTCGCGATGATTAAAAAATCCTGATTGTGCCGCGCCATCAGCGCCGCCCTGATTTTCTCCACCATCTCGTCAACATCGACGAGATCTTTTCCGGCCAGATGTCCGCAGCGTTTCGGAAATTCCTGATCTTCGATGTGACAACCGGCGAGACCAGCTCTCTCGATTTCACGAACGGTCCGCGCCACATTTTCCGCTCCGCCAAAT
>QHOQ01000011.1 GCA_003219355.1 Verrucomicrobiota bacterium | reverse complement strand
ATGTTGGCCGGAAAGCAAGCTGGCGATGGTGGCGAGAACTGCGAGAATCGCTGTGCTTAGCGCGACCCAGGAGACCCATGCTTCGCCGCTGTGCTCTGCGCTGTGATGGACATGTTCCTGTAAGTTTTCCAGAGGCACCTCGGCTTCTTCCATTGATGTTAGCTTAAGAGCGGCAGTCGCCCGTTCAACCCGGAAAGCGTTCGGCGTCAACACGGGACGCGAGTCGAGAGACACCCAAATTGGAACCGCGACGCTTATCGCGATCATTTGTGCGATTCTTGCAAGTGCCTCCACATCTTCGGCCACGACGAAAGGTCTGAGCCAAATCGTGACGCCGGATTTACAAGGGCCGGGCGATCTCTCGCTCAGTTTCCAGGCACAGAGCGAGAAGATCGCAAACCCGTACGAATTGCAGGTCGAGATGGGGCTAACGAAATGGGCTGAGTTTGCGGTCTTTCGCGGGTTTAAACCGGATGATTGGATTTTCGGCACGGAGTTTGGGCTGCTCACCAAGGAACCCTATCTGCTCTCGGTTGGATTTGTAAACTGGTCACCGCATCTCGATGTCGATCCGCAGCCGTACATCGAAGCCGGTTACTACACCGAGCATCATAAATTCATTGCCGGAGCTACCCACGTCGGTTACCGCAATGAAGCCATCCTCGGCTACGCCTACGATTTCAACGAGACCTGGCGAGTGCAGGTCGATTTCCAGAGCGGATCTGGTAACTCGTCAACAATCGGTTTCACATGCAACATCACGCGCAATTTCCAATTTAATCCTGCGATCTACGTGACCAATGACAGCCCGCATGATGTTCTCGGTTACATCGTTTTCACGTACACATTTCACCTCTGGGGCGACAAAAAAGAAGGCAGCGCGGCTTCTACAAAATGAACATCGCGGCGGCCGCGTCGAGGACCGATCTTGGAACGAAGCAGATATCACATGGTCTCGCCGGCAGATTAGTCGCGGGTGAGGTTGCGACGGTATAGTTGCGCGCTTAGTAGAAGCAGGGTCGCGAGGATTGCGCCGGCAAATGCCGCGGTCATGTCCTTTTGCGCATCCCAAATGTCGCCTTGCGTGCCTAGATAAGCGATGCCGAGGTCGGGTCGAACGATTTGGGCAATGATTCCTTCCAGAATTTCGAAGAAACTACTCAGTGCCGCGAGTGCGGCGACGGCCAGCCATGCAGCCCACGTTTCACGAGCGCCGGCAGAGCGGCGAAGAAGTTCGCGCATCGGATAGAGCAACAGAAAACCGAATCCGAAATGAATTACGCGATCAAAATGATTTCGCTGCAGATGGAGAAAGTCGCGGAGCCAAAAACCGATCGGGACTTTCGCGTAAGTGTAATGCGCGCCGATTGCATGTAGCGCCAGGAAGAGCAGGATCAGCGCGCAGGATAAATTCGATAATTGGAACTTGCGATAGGTCGGGATGAGCACGCTGGCCGTTGCAAAGACAAGCAGGTTCTCCAGGAACCAATCGCTGCGATCGACAGGATGGATGGCGAGCGCCAGCCAAAGAAGCACGTAGGACCCAAGAGCGATTTGCAAAAACCGATTGTCGATGAAACGGGCGTGTGGCTGGTTCATCGCATCGATTTCTTGCGACTGGTTAACGCAACGCCGGCCATCATGACGAGTGACCCGAGCAGAGCCGAGAGCATGTCGTTCTGGGCGTCCCATTCGTCGCCCTGCCCGCCAAGCCAATCGACTCCTTTTCCGGGCGCGATTATTTCAGCAACGATGCTTTCCAGAATTTCAAAAAAACCGCTAATCGCGAGAATGATCGCGGGCGGTAGCCAGAAGCTCCAGCCGCGACGTATTCCGCCGAAGCGAAGCAACAGTTCCCGAAGCGGGAATGCCAGAAAAAATCCGAATCCAAAATGCGCCACTCGATCGGCGTGGTTTCGCGAGAATCCGAAGAAATCTTTCGCCCACAGACCGACGGGCATTTTTGCATACGTGTAATGCGCGCCAATCGTGTGAAGAATAACGAAAAGCGCGATGAAGATGTAGGAAGCATTGGAAAGCTGCAGGTGCTGATGTGTGAGCGAAAGCGCGAAGACAAAAAGAACAAGCAGTAGATTTTCCAAAATCCATGCTTGTCGATCAACCGGATGGATCGCTGCGATAGTCCAGGAGACGGCGCAGATCGCAGCCAACGCTGCAACGAATTTTGTTTGTTGATTCAATGATATGCTCGCGTTGGCGATGAGTTAGAAATCCTTGATCGAATCCGGGCATGCAAGAAAGCTCAAAATCGCGCTCACGGGCCAGGACCAGCGCGGGCCTGCTCATGTTCCGGCGTAAAGACAGCGCGCTGGAAGTGCTGCTCGTGCATCCCGGAGGTCCGTTCTTTGCCAGGAAAGACGATGGTGCGTGGACAATTCCAAAAGGCGAAGCCGCTCCCGGCGAAGATTTCCTGGCGCGCGCTCAGATTGAATTTGAAGAGGAACTCGGAATTAAACCATCTGGAAATTGGATTGAGCTCGGATCGATAAGACAAAAAGGCGGCAAGACGGTTTACGCCTGGGCTTTCGAAGGCGACTTGCCTGAGCCCTTCAAACTCACATCAAATACTTTTGAGATGGAATGGCCGCCGCGTTCGGGAAAGCCGAAAGAATTTCCGGAGATCGATCGGGTAGAGTTTTTCGCAGAAGCAGTTGCGCGACAAAAAATAAATCCAGCGCAGACGCCCTTTCTCGATCGCTTACGCGCTGCGCTTGATCGGGACGCTCACGGTGACAAGGTAGTCGATCGCTTCGCATGAACTGGACAAAGCGGCTCTTTAACCAATCGCGGTTTGGAACCATGAAGGCGATCTAGCGAGTTATCGTGTTGGTCATCGGCGGCAGTATCCTGTTGATTGGAATTGCATTGATCGTGTTGCCTGGTCCGGCTTTTGTCGTTATTCCAGTTGGGCTTGCCATACTCGCCACTGAGTTCGCGTGGGCAAGACATTGGTTAAGAAAAGCCCGTCGCCTCGCGAGCCGCGTCGTTTCGGAGCAGGAGCGGCAAAAATAGCGCACGAAAGAGTCGCGCAACGCGGCCGGAATCACCCAAAAACGCGCAGTCTCTGCTTTACGCCCATTGGCGCTCGGGATAATCAAACTTTCGTGCAGGACAACGATGACTCAATGACCGCAGCGCCGCAGG
>QHOQ01000010.1 GCA_003219355.1 Verrucomicrobiota bacterium | reverse complement strand
TGGCGATTTTCAAAAAACCAGCGATCAAGGCGGAAAGCCCGAAGAAACGCGATATCCCGCACGGGCTTTTCCAGAAGTGTCCTGGCTGTTCCGAAGTTGTGCCTGAAATCGAGCTCGCGCAGAATCAGCGCATCTGTCCGCGTTGCGATTATCATTTTGCACAATCGGCTAAGGAACGGATCGATAATCTGCTCGATCCGGAAAGTTTCGTGGAGATGGATGCCGGCCTGAAATCTGTAGACACTTTGCGTTTCCAAGGGATGGCCACTTACAAAGACCGTCTCAAGAATTACCAGGAGCGCACTGGCTTGACCGACGCTGTGATCAGCGGCTACGGAATGCTCGACGGTTACAAGGTCGCAATCGCCGTCATGGATTTCGGCTTTCTTGCTGCCACCATGGGCTCCGTCGTCGGCGAAAGGATCACCCGTACGATTGAATACGGAACCGCCGAGCGCTGCGCAGTCATCATCATTGCCGCCTCCGGCGGCGCTCGCTTGTACGAAGGAATGTTGAGCTTGATGCAAATGGCTAAAACGAGCGGTGCTCTCGCACGTCACGCGGAAGAGCGCCTTCCTTATATTTCTGTTCTGACAAATCCCACCACCGCTGGCGTCATGGCGAGCTTTGCTTCCTTAGGCGATGTGATTATTGCGGAACCGAAAAGCATGATCGGCTTTGCCGGACCACGTGTGATCAAAGAAACCACCCATCAGGATCTGCCGGAAAGATTTCAGACCGCCGAGTTTCTTCAGGAACATGGTTTGATCGACATGATCGTGCACCGCAAAAAGATGCGCGAACAGCTCAGCCAGTTGCTCAGTTATTTTTCCGTTGTGCCGTGAGCTATCCAGAGGCGCTCGCCTGGCTTTATGGCCTTCAGCGCTTCGGGATCAAGCTTGGCCTGGAAAATATCCAGCGGCTCATCGCCGGGGTTCATGTCGATCTTGGCGGCGCCCGGGTCATTCACGTTGCTGGAACGAATGGCAAAGGTTCCGTCTGCGCAATGATCGATTCGATCCTGCGCGCCCAAAAATATCGCACGGGTCTGTTCGTATCCCCTCACCTCGTCACGTTCCGCGAACGAATTCGTGTTAATGGTGAAATGATTTCCGAAGATGCAGTCGCAAATGGCTTGATGGTAATTCGTGATCTCGTGCGGGATTGGGATCCGCACCCGACATTTTTTGAAATCACGGCCGCACTCGCGCTCAAACATTTTTCTAGCGCGAAGGTCGATATCGTCATTCTGGAAACTGGGCTGGGCGGACGGCTCGATGCGACAAATGCCGTGCAATCAGATCTCTCTGTGATCACGCCGATCGCGTTCGATCATCAACAATGGCTGGGACAGTCACTTCGGGAAATCGCGTGTGAGAAGGCCGGAATCATTAAGCCAAGGATTCCGGTTGTTGCCGCGACACAAGCACCCGATGCCGAAAAAGTGATTCGCGATCAGGCGGCCGAATGTCAGGCGCCATTGCAATTCGTGAATGACTCGTATCACGAATCTCCTGTTGGTCTTTCCGGCGAATATCAAAAACAAAACGCGGCTCTAGCGATCGCGGCGCTGCGTGCCGCCAGGATCGACATCAACCATTCGTCGATTGAGTCCGGACTTGCTTCGATTGATTGGCCCGGCCGCTTTCAACACTGGGATGATCGCATTGTGATTGACGGTGCACATAACCCAGCCGCTGCGCGAATTGTCGCCCAAACGTGGCAAGAGACTTTTGGTAACCAGCGCGCCTCGCTAATCCTAGCAATTCTTTCCGACAAAGATTTGCGTGGAATCTGCGAAGCGCTCGCGCCGATCGCGGATTCTGTTCTGCTGCCAAAAATTCGTAGCGAACGCGCGACTACGCCGGACGAGCTGGCAAAAGTTTTATCTGTCAATACTCCAACACTCCCCTACTCCACCGCGCAGTCGGTTGCTGATGCGTTCGATCTGGCTCGTGCCAAACCAAATCCAATTCTTCTCACCGGTTCGCTCCATTTCGTCGGCGAAACAATCGCTTGGCTGCAAGGTCGACCGGCTGCCTTCGAAGAGTGTGCGCAGTGAATTTGTAATCATAGAGGAACAGGGGCCGTTCCGTCCGTGAATTGTGATACGACAGGGAGGTCGTCCCTCCAAGTCATGTGGTCTCAATTCGCGGGAACAACGGCACCGGTTTGCCGACCACATGTCCATCTGGCAAACCGCCCCACGTAGCGTCTTCGAGCGAAAACCGTTCGTCTTTCTCGCTCAATTCCATCTTCCAATTCAGTTGATCAAAAATTTTGTTCGCTGCACGCGGCAGTACGGGCAAAATCAAAATCGCAATTATGCGAAGCGACTCGGTGAGAAAATAGAGCACGTCGAATAGTTGTTGTCTCGTTTTCGGTTCCGACGCCTTAGCGAGATCCCACGGCCGTTTGTCTTGGATGAGTCGATTTAGGGACGTGACGATGATTTGGAGGGCCGTCAAAGCGGAGTCGATATGATAAGATTGGTAACTCTCTGTTACGGGAGGTGTCAATTCAGCCCAGTTCGATCGCCATTTCGTTAATACTTCGGAGGCTCTGTCTGCCTGAAGAGTTCGGCTGCAAAACTGGGCGACCATCTGAAGCGTACGGTTCAGAAGATTACCTAATGAATTGGCAAGCGCCTCGTCATGAGCGCTCAGAACTCGCTCTTCTGAAAAGTCGGAATCTTTCCCCGTCGCGATGTCTCGCATTAAATAATAGCGCAGCGCGTCGGAGCCGTATTTATCGATGAGCACAAAGGGATCGATGATGTTCCCGGCACTTTTGCTCATTTTTGCGCCGCCGAGATTCCACCAACCGTGTACGAGTAATTGCGGCATTTGTAGGTCGGGAAATCCAATCGCGTGTAGCATGATCAG
>QHOQ01000009.1 GCA_003219355.1 Verrucomicrobiota bacterium | reverse complement strand
CCGCCACGACTATGGCCTATATCAGTACACCACATATGTCTACCATTAGGTTCTTGATCCTCGCGTTTCGATACGCACCGCACCCACGCTCGCGGCCACTTGGATGATGAAGTCAAACGTGGAGGAGCTTGCGATCTGGGGCGCTCCGCCGGCCTTTAAGCAGAAGCTCCATGTGGGCCGTCCCAACATCGGAAACCGCGCACGCTTGCTGGAACGAATCGGGGATGTGCTGGATCGGAGATGGCTGACCAACGACGGACCGTTCCTACAGGAATTTGAGAAGCGTATATCCGAACGCCTCGGCGTGAAGTATTGCATCGCCGTATGCAACGCCACGGTAGGTTTGGAAATTCTGGCGAAAGCCATCGGCTTTTCCGGTGAGGTGATCCTCCCCTCATTTACTTTTATTGCTACCGCCCACGTTTTACTATGGCATGGGGTTACTCCCGTCTTTTGT
>QHOQ01000008.1 GCA_003219355.1 Verrucomicrobiota bacterium | reverse complement strand
TTGGGTGCTCACACACGGGGCGAATGATCGGCGGCTTTGGCGATGCGGAAATATTTAGCTTTCACGCCACAAAATTCGTAAATACGTTTGAGGGAGGCGCGATCGTTACCAATGACAGCGAGCTGGCAGCTAAGCTCCGGTTGATGCGAAACTTTGGCTTCGCTGGTCTTGATACGGTTACCTCCCTTGGCACCAATGGCAAAATGAGCGAGGTGTCGGCCGCCATGGGTTTGACCTCACTGGAGAGTCTGGAAGAGTTCGTCACTGTAAACTATCGAAACTACAAGGAATACCAGCAACAGTTGGCAGATGTGCCGGGGATATCCCTATTAACGTTCGACGAGGACGAAAAATGCAACTATCAGTATGTCGTTTTGGAGATTGATGAAGATGCAATGGGAATTACTCGGGACCAATTGGACGATATCTTGTGGGCCGAAAACGTTCTATCGCGGTGTTATTTTTATCCTGGCTGTCATCGAATGGAGCCTTACAGCACGAGCTATCCCCAAGCCTCGTCGTTGTTGCCGGAGACCGAACGATTGACGAACAAAGTTCTTTGTTTACCTACAGGCACTGCTGTGGGCGCGAGTGAGATTAAAGGGATCTGTCAGCTCATCCGGTTGAGTGCATGCGAAGGCGAGGCAGTAAAAGAGCGGATGTTGAAACAGCCACTACGGCACCATTCGCTGAAGAGCTATTTCGAGTGAATTGGAGGCATAGTCTGACTTTCACGCCTGAGTAATGAAAGTAACCGCACTCGTTACCACCTACAACCATGAAAAATATATTGCTACGAAATCATCGTCGCCGAAGATTGCTCGATCGATCGAACACTCTCCATTGTCCTCGATTTTCAACGTTGGAATCCCGAGAAAATTCGCCTTGTGCTGCCGGCGGAAAATTTAGGGAGCGCCGGCAACCGAGTCTTTGCCCAAGCCTTTGAGCTGGCGCAGGGCGAATACGTAGCCCTGCTGGATGGTGATGACTACTGGACCTCGCCGAAAAAATTGCAAAAGCAGGTAGAGTTTTTGGACCTTCACGCCGACTGCGCGCTCTGCTTTCATAACGCACTAAGAATCTATGAGGACGACAGCCGTGCTGTTCTCCCCTACAACTTCTCAGGTCAAAAGCCAATTTCCGTTCTTGAAGACATCGTGCAATCCAATTTTATCGCAGGCTGTACGCCGATGCTGCGTAAGGATGCGGCCGGCCGCTTTCCCGAATGGTACTACAATGTGCCACACGGAGATTGGTCTCTCTACATCTTATGCGCACAGCAGGGCAAGATCGGATACATGGATGAGATTCTCGGTGTATACAGAATTCACAATCAGGGTTTTTGGTCGAAGCGCGACGCTATCCAAAAGTTGGAAGAGATCATCGCCTTTCATGAAACCATGAACGCCAATCTCGACTTTCGGTTTAATGACATTGTTCAACCCTTGGTCTCCGCTCGGCGGAAAGAGCTGGCGGACGTTCGCATCCTTGTAGAAACGGCGCAGAAGATTTTGCCGCCGGGGGCCGTTGTGATCGTAATGAGCAAAGCTCACGAGGACCAGCTACCGCTCAAGGGACACCAAGTTCGGGCCTTCCCGGACCGGGCCGGCAAACAAACACAACGGCATTTCGCATCCGGCTCCGATGGTTCTGCCGAGGCTTCCTGGATCGGAGCAGCAAGCGTTTACGAGTTCCGCTTACACGGAGGCGCTGCGCAAGACAACTTTCTCGCTTCAGTCACAGTCAGGCAAAATGGAACCCCGCTTAACCCGCCTTCCTCCGATCGAGAACCACGTAAAAACGGAGCTTTTATCGCGGCATGGCCGAACCCAGTTCCAACAGGAACAAAACCCGGCAAAACCACGATCAGCTGGAGCACCGGCGACGGCTCACCAGGAATGATCGATGTCTTGATGAAGAGTCTTCGAATGCAATATCCTGCCAATGCCGGCGAAGCGATCGAGCAACTGGAGACATTGAAGACAAAAGGAGGCGAGTTCCTACTGATACGGCGCGAACTCATCTCATGGCTTGAGGACTACAAAGGATTGAAAGAACGTCTAGATCGTCAGTACCGAATTATTCAAGACGACGACGTCTGTCGGATTTATGATCTTCGTCGAACGAGCTGCGAACCAAATCCAGTATCCGTCCGATGGCCGCGAAGCGATCGAGCAACTGGAGACGCTAAAGGCAAAGGGAGGCGAGTTCCTACTGATACGGCCCGAACTCGTCTCGTGGCTTGAGGACTACAAAGGATTGAAAGAACATCTAGCTCGTCAGTACCGAATTATTCAGGACGATGACATCTGTCGGATTTACGATCTTCGCGGAACAAACTGAAGGTTGACTGGCTTATGTACTCCGTCGTAATCCCGGTCTACAAGGACGAAGCATCGATCCCCGATCTTTTGATGACACTGGATGGGAGTAGCAAGAGGTTGAATTCCGCCCTCGAAGTCGTTTGTGGGGTCGATGGAAGCCCGGACCAGTGCTTCCAACGCCTGGCGTCAGAGCTTCCGACATTGCCGTTTAAGTCGAGACTCATCGCATTGTCTCGAAACTTCGGCTCTTTCGCGGCGATCCGAGTCGGTCTACAGAAAGCCAGCGGTCCCTGTTTCGCTATTATGACGGCGGACCTCCAGGAACCAGATAGTTTAATTATAGCTTTCTTTGAAGAGCTTGCCAAAGGCGAAGTCGACGTTGTTATAGGTACCCGTCTATCGCGAGACGATCCATTTCTAAGCAAAGTGGCCTCACAGGTATTTTGGTTTCTTTACCGCAAATTCGTTCAACCCGAAGTGCCGCGAGGTGGAATTGATGTTTTTGGTTGTAACACGGCCTTCCGTCGTGAGCTACTCGAGCTCGACGAATCACACAGTTCTCTAGTTGGTCTGTTGGTCTGGTTGGGATTCAGACGCAAGGCCATACCTTACAAAAGAGCACGACGCCGACATGGTAAGAGCACCTGGACGTTTGCGAGGAAAATGAGCTATCTAGTGGATTCCTTGTTCTCCTTTTCGGATTTGCCGATCAAGGTTCTGCTTTGGATGGGCTCGTTTGGAATCGGGATATCTTTCGTCTTTTCCATGATCGTGTTATGGGCTCGTCTATCTGGAAGAATTCATGTGCTGGGATACTCCCCGATCGTCTTAACGGTTACTTTCTTCGGGAGTATTAATCTGATCTGCCTCGGGATCGTGGGATCGTACGTCTGGCGAGTTTATGAAAATACCAAGAAACGACCAGGAGCTGTCGTCTTGCGAGAAATGGAATTCAATTAAGGAGGTAACAGTGGGTCATTTCGTTCACCCGCAGGGTATCTGCGAAAGCCATAGTGTAGGAAACGGAACCAAGGTGTGGGCGTTCGCGCACGTTTTGCCGGGCGCAATCATAGGCCAGGATTGCAACATTTGCGATCACGTTTTCATTGAGAACGATGTCGTCCTTGGAGATCGCGTGACGGTGAAGTCTGGCGTCCAGCTCTGGGACGGCCTGCGTGTAGGCAGCGATGTCTTCATTGGCCCAAACGCGACCTTTACAAACGATTTCTTTCCTAAGAGCAGACAACGGCCAAGCTGTTTTGCAAGAACCACGCTTGAGGAAGGTTGTTCGATCGGGGCCAATGCCACCATTCTTCCCGGAATTTCGATCGGTCGCAACGCCATGGTCGGCGCTGGGTCGGTTGTGACGCGATCAGTTCCTCCAAATGCTATAGTGCATGGCAATCCCGCTCGCATTCGGGGAGATTCCCGGCTCGGTAAGGCAACTCGCGTGAAGGCTCCGGCAAAAGGCGACAATCTGCCGACGGATGCTTCAAATGTCCGGCGACGCCTGGCTCAAGGCCATAAAGCGCCGTGAGCCGGTCGCGAAGGTGTGAAGTCGGATTACAAAGAATTACCGCACTAAGTTCAACAGCGAGGCAAAATTGGACATGGCACCACTGGCCCAACATGCAACACATACGGAGGCCCATCTCATCCACTGAACCCAATCACATTACAGTTTACTTTGCGGTGACCGATCACTATTTAAGAATGGGCGGGTACAAATGAAAGTGGGTCTGATCGGTTACGGGTATTGGGGACCCAATCTGCTTCGCAACTTGCACGAGACGAACGGGGTGGAGGTTAAGCGATGCGTCGATCTGAACGCCGAGCGGCGCGCGGCTGCGAGTAAACGTTACCCGAGTGTCGAGGTTTCTGCGGACGCAGAGGAAATCCTGAGCGACGCGCAGATAAATGCGGTGGTTCTGGCAACCCCTGTCTTCACCCATTATGCGCTCGCAAAGCGGGCTCTGGAAGCTGGCAAACATGTGTTTGTGGAAAAGCCCATGACCCGCACGGTTAAAGAGGCTGAGGAACTCATTGCTTTAGCCGAAAGAAAAGGTCTCACTCTGATGGTGGATCACACCTTCATCTATACCGGAGCCGTCCGTAGGATGAAGGAAATCATTGAAGCCGGAGATCTCGGCGAACTCTACTACTTTGATTCCGTGCGGGTAAATCTGGGGCCTTGGCGGCATGATATTGATGTCATCTGGGACTTGGCGGCGCACGATCTGTCTATCTTAACTTATCTCATTCCCGATAAGCCACTGTCGGTTTCCGCGGAAGGTGCCTACCATATCGAACCCGGGCTTGTTGACGTCGCCTACTTGACATTGCACTTTGCGAATAACTTCATCGCGAATTTTCACGTCAACTGGCTCTCGCCAGTGAAAGTGCGACAGAACTTGATCGGCGGGAGCAAACAAATGCTAGTCTATGATGACATGGAGCTGAACGAAAAAGTTCGCGTTTACGATCGCGGGATACAAGTCAAGTCTCAAGAGGGAATTTACAAAGCGTTAGTTGATTACCGTATGGGCGACGTATG
>QHOQ01000024.1 GCA_003219355.1 Verrucomicrobiota bacterium | reverse complement strand
ATTTTCGGCGCGGTGAAAAATGACCTCGGGACGCGACACCATCACTTCGTAGCCTTCGCGCCGCATCTGCTCGACGAGGATCGCAATTTGCATCTCGCCGCGTGCATTGATCTCAAACGCACCCGCCGTGTCCGTATCGCTTACCTGTAGCGACACGTTGCCGCGCGTTTCGCGAATGAGCCGCTCATGAAGATGCCGTGCCGTGACAAATTTTCCTTCGCGGCCGGCAAACGGCGAATCGTTGACCAGAATATGCATGCGAATCGTCGGTGGATCGATATCCACGAATTGCAGTGGCGCCCGCTCCTCGCGATCGGTCAGCGTTTCACCGATGTAAACTTCCTCGAAACCTGTGAGCCCTACGATGTCGCCGGCAGTCGCGTGCTTTATTTCGACCTGCTCCAATCCCGCATAGGTAAAAAGCGCCGTGACTGTAGCCCGCTCCCGGCGGCCGTCGCGGTGGATACAGACGATCGAATCGCCGACTGCAACGCGGCCGCTTACGATGCGCCCGAGCGCAATTCTTCCCAGATAATCGCTGTAATGCAGGTTCGACACCAGCATTTGAAAAAATGGCTCTGTAGAAACCTTCGGCGGCGGGACATGGCGCACGATTGCTTCAAAAAGCGGTGTCATGTCGTCGCTAGTGTCGTGTAGTTCACGCACGGCGTAACCATTTTTGGCGCTCGCATAAATGATTGGGAAATCGAGTTGCTCATCACTCGCTTTGAGTTCGACAAAGAGATCGAAGACCATGTCGAGCACTTTGTGGGGTCGCGCGTTCTCGCGATCGATCTTGTTAATGACAACGATCGGCTTTGCCTTGTTCTCCATCGCCTTTCGAAGAACGAAACGGGTCTGCGCCTGCGGCCCATCGTGCGCATCAACGACGAGCAACACGCCGTCCACCATTTTCATGATCCGTTCGACTTCGCCGCCAAAATCGGCATGACCCGGCGTATCAACGATGTTGATCCGATAACCGTTCCACTGGAACGCTGCGTTCTTCGCGCGAATCGTGATTCCTTTCTCACGCTCAAGATCCATCGAATCCATCACCCGCTCCTCGATCTTTTGATTGGAACGGAACGTGCCCGATTGGCGCAACAGCTGATCGACCAGCGTCGTCTTGCCGTGATCAACGTGCGCAATAATGGCAATGTTACGGATCTTATCCATTGAGAGGCGCTCCTTCGAGGGGGGAGAAGCGCGCTGAATATGGTGGCACCCCTCTCGCGCGTCAAATGCGCACGAGAATTGTCCACACCAATGGACGAGATAACGCCGTCAAGACAGACCGAACCTTAACCCACGTTTAGCTGATAGATTCTCCAGGTGGCTTTTAACGGCGACTTCGGTAGAAGCCGTGATGTGAATGCTTGTGATGACGGTGCCAAACCCATGAGCCCTGGGCAGTGGGCCCGAGTATTGGAATTGAAGAGCTCATTACGTATGGCCATTTAAATTTGAGTTGCGGATCGGCTTTATCACGGCGTTCGCGATTGGCGCCGATATTGCGGGCAAACAGAACAAAGCGGCGGATGAGAACTTGTAATTTCGTCTTTACGTATGGCCATTTAAATTGGGGTTGAGAATCGCGCTTATTATCGCGTTCGCGATTGGCGCCGACATTCCGCTCAGACGGAACAAAACGGCGAAAGAGCATCAGTAATCTCTCTTTCATAACCTCTCTATCTATTTCGACGCGCCGCCGTAGATCGGCTGTGTCGGAAATCGCTCTTTCAGACTAGAACGGTGTCGGTTGGCGCTGGCTCAACCCATTTGCCGTGCTCGCGAATCAAATCTTGCAATCGATCCACCGCTTCCGCTTCTGGAATATTGAATTTAACCGCATTTTTTCCGACGTAGAGATTCACCTTGCCCGGCGCTCCGCCGACATAACCAAAATCGGCGTCCGCCATTTCGCCGGGCCCGTTCACAATGCAGCCCATGATCGCGATCTTCACGCCTTTCAAATGCGATGTCGCCGCTTTGATTTTAGCCGTGGTGGTCTGCAAATTGAACAATGTCCGCCCGCACGAAGGGCACGCGACATAATCCGTCTTGAAAATCCGCGAACCGGCCGCCTGCAGAATATTGTAACTCAGCCGTAAGGCCTGCCCCGGCGCTTCCTCGCCTTGCACGAGGATCGCGTCGCCGATTCCGTCGCAAAGCAGTGAGCCGATATTGGTCGATGCCACAAGTAAGGTTTCGAGAAAATCCTTTCCGCAATCCTCATTCCGCAATCCGCAATCGAAAACATCCTTCAAAAGAATCGGATGATGTCCGTTCAATCTCGTCGCCAGCAAGCGAAACGCGGTGATCACCTGGAGACCGACATCGTCCTTCACGGTCACTAATTGCGCGACCGAGTTTTCATTCAACGACTTGATCGCGCTCTCATTGCGCGGATCGACTTCGACCACGTTTGCGTTTTCGTAAACGATCTCCGGCTTGTAATCGCCCATCTTGTCGATCTTGTGCACGATCTTCTCGAAGTTCGCTTCCCGGACGACGACTCGCATCAATTCTTCGCCGCCGAGCCGCGCACCATCGCGCTCAATTGTTTCTGTTGCCCGTCGCTGATACGAAAATGGATCGAATGAAAGATGAACGTCCTTGTCTGTACTGGCGGCCATGCCGGCTACTCCGTTCGCGGGAGACACCCCCGCCGCTACAACGGAAGTCAGCGCGACTAGCTCTTTCGCTACTGGAATTTCGTGAATACTGTCTTCTGTCAATGAAACGCGAATCGTGTCGCCGATTCCATCAGTGAGCAGTGAACCGATCCCGATCGCGCTCTTAATTCGCGCGTCCTCGCCTTCGCCGGCTTCCGTGACGCCGAGATGAATCGGATAATTCCAGTCCGGTCCAAGTTGGTTTAAGCGCGCAACGAGCAGCCGATACGCTTCGATCATCACCTTCGGGTTGCTGGCTTTCATCGAGAAAACGAAATCGTGATAATCGAGGTCACGCGCGATCCGCGCGAATTCGAGCGCGCTCTCCACCATCCCACGTGGTGTATCGCCGTAGCGATTCAAAATGCGATCGCTGAGTGAACCGTGATTCGTGCCAATCCGCATCGCGATTCCGCGCTTTTTGCAAAGCTCGACCAGCGGCGTAAAACGGTCGCGAATCCGAGACAACTCCGCCGCGTACTGCTCGTCGGTGTATTCGCGAATGACGAACTTTTTCGAGTCGGCGTAATTCCCCGGATTGATCCGCACCTTGTCCACCCATTTCGCCGCCTCCATGGCGGCTTCCGGTTTGAAATGAATGTCCGCAACGATCGGTACATCGCAGCCGCGCTCACGCAAACCTCTCGCGATGTGCTCCAGATTGCGCGCGTCTTTCAAAGTCGGCGCGGTAATGCGCACAATTTCGCAGCCGACCGCCGCCAACTCCATCGTCTGTTGGATCGACATCTCGGTGTCCATCGTGTCGCACGTGATCATCGATTGGACGCGGATCGGATTCGCCCCGCCCACACCGACTTTGCCGATCATCACCTCGCGGGTGACGCGGCGATGATAATTGAAAGGATCAACGCAATAGTTCACAAGGCTCCAAATCTACGGAATCGCGGCCAAGGGCGCAACGCGGTCCGTTATGGCTTCTGCGTTGTCGAAGCCCGTTCAGGCTCAAGTTTGTCGAGTCTGTTCTTAATGAACGGCAGGTCCTGCACGTCGAAAAATGTGACGTAGAGCATATAGCCGATAATCAGCATGGCGCAGCTCGTCTGGATAACCTCGAGCACGCGCATGTTCACTGGCTTGCGACGCACCGACTCGATGATCGCCAGCACGATGTGACCGCCGTCAAGCACCGGGATCGGCAGCATGTTCAGAATCGCCAGGTTCACGTTCAAGATCACACTAAACCAAAGCGCGAGCTGCCAACCGCGCTCACTTTGAAACAGCAAATAATAAATACGCCCGATGCCGACGGGGCCGCTCAAGTGCTGCAACTTCACGTCCGACTTCGGCGATGCTACCGCGCCAATTGTTTTCAGGGTACTGGCCACGCTGTTGTAGAGCTGTTCGATCGGATTTGGGTGGGCAATCGACATTTTTCCTGTCGTATCCCACTGAATTCCGATACGCGGCTTCATTTCGCCCTCGGTAGGCAGAAGCGTCGGTTTTACGGGAACGTCGAACCTCTCTCCACCTCGTTCCACGTGAAGAACAAGCTGGTCCTTGGGATGCTGGCTGATGTATTCGAGCAGTGCGACAGGGTTGTAGATCGGCGTCTGGTCGAATCCGCGAACGATATCGTGCGGGTGCAGCCCGGCAGCCGCGGCGGGGGTGTTCGGCTCCACTTTGTCGATGATCGCCGTCTCCGCCGGCAAAATGAGCAGTTGCCGGACACTTTTCCTGCGCCATCCACGCGTCTCGGCCTTGTACGGTTCCACCCAAACGGTCTGCACCTTACCATCGCGCTGGAATTTCACGGCAATCTTGTCGCCTTCGCTTCGCACCACATCCCAGCTGACGCTGTCATTCATCCCGAGAAAACGCCTGACCGGCTTGCCATCCACTTCGAGAATCTTGTCCCCAGGTTGGAGGCCGACTTTCTGCGCTGGCGAGTCCGGCAATACATAACCGATGATCGTGGTGGAATCCGATTCACCAACCGGATGCCCGACCACCCAGACAATACCGGCAAAAAAAAGTGCGAGAATCAGACTGAAAAGCGGGCCGGCCACCGCCACAATTATTTTATCGAGCGCGGAAATCGGCGCCAGTTTTGCTCGGTCCACGTCCGCCTTGCCCTCGATGATGTCCATGGGTGCAAGCTGCGGCAACGCAACAAATCCGCCGAAGGGCAGCGAGCCTAACGAATACTGCACGCCGTTGATCGTCTTTTTCCAGAGCGGTTTGCCGAACCAGACGCCAAATCTCTCGATATACAGTCCGCGCCAGCGCGCGGCCAGAAAATGGCCGAGCTCATGCACGACGATGAGCAGGTTAAAAAGGACGAGAACCTCAAGAAGGATGAGAATGACGCGCGCGATGTGCAGGAGCATTACAAATTGTGATTGATGATCGGTGATTAGTGATTGGTTCCGTGCGCGATTCGTTCAAATAATTAAACGATCCGACGCTTTTTCTTTTGTAACGCTTTTAACCCTTCAACGTCTTCGCTGCCTCCGCGCGCGCCCATTGATCGGCTTGCAATATCTCATCGAGATCGGGATGCGCAACGCCGCGATGTCGATCCATTACTTGTTCAACGATCTGCCAGATTCTCGGGAAACGGACTTGGCGATCCAGGAATGCCGCGACCGCGATTTCATTCGCGGCATTCATGACTGCGGGCAAAGTGCCGCCGGTTTCCCCCGCACAGCGCGCCAGGTTGAGTGCAGGGAAATCGTCGTAACGCGGCGCGAAGAATTCCAGCTTCGATAATTTTCCAAAATCGAGCGGCGGCAATGTATTTGGGACGCGGTCGGGCCACGTCACTGCGTATTGGATCGGGAAGCACATGTCTGAGTAACTCAATTGCGCGAGCGTCGAACCGTCCGCGAATTCGACCATTGAATGAACGATGCTCTGCGGGTGTATCACCACTTCGACACGCTTCATCTCAACTTCGAACAGCCAGTGTGCCTCAATCATCTCCAGCCCTTTATTAAAGAGCGTGGCCGAATCGATCGTGATCTTCGGCCCCATATTCCAAGTCGGGTGTTTCAGCGCCTGCTCCGCTGTGAGATCGAGAAATTGCTTCGCGGGCGTTTCGCGAAATGGTCCGCCGGAAGCCGTCAAAATAATCCGGCGAATTTCAGATGAACGGCCATCGAGGCATTGAAAGATCGCGTTGTGCTCGCTATCCACAGGCAAAACATGCACGCTATTTTCACGCGCTTCGCGCATCACAATCTCGCCTGCCATCACGAGGATTTCCTTACTCGCCACGGCGAGATCTTTGCCGGCTTCAATCGCGGCGAGCGCCGGACGTAGCCCGCCTGTACCGACTATTGCAACCAGCACCATGTCCGCATTTGTCAGGGCAGCGATCTCGCGCAGGCCTTCCTCGCCGGCAAAAATTCGCGGCTGGTACGCGAGCGCCTTACTCAAGACATCGATCTTGGTTTTATCGACCAGGCAAACCGATTCCGGTCGCACCTTGTTCGCCGCCGCCGCCAGTTTTTCGGCGTTGCTGTTCGCTGCAAGGCCCACAATCTCCATTCGCTCCGGGATGTCGCGTGCGACTTTCAGGGAGCTCTCGCCGATCGATCCCGTCGCCCCCAAAATAACGACACGTTTGCGCTTCATTTAGACAGACCGAACAAAATAATTCCGAAAATTAGGAGGCGTGCTCTTTACGCAACACGAATCACCAGCCGTAGATAGAAAAACAAAAGCGGTGCGGTGAATAGCAGACTATCCAAAAGATCGAGCGCACCGCCAATTCCTGGCAGTAGATTCCCCGAGTCCTTTACGCCAGTACTGCGCTTGATAATTGATTCGGCCAGATCGCCGACGACCGCCGCGAATCCGAGAAGCAAGCCGAGGATAGTCGCATGTGTCCAAGTGAGCACTGACAAATGGCCCGGCATCAATTTGAACAACGCCAAGCTGCATAGCAGCGCAAAAAGAATTGCGCCAAACAATCCTTCCCAAGTCTTTTTGGCGCTGATGTGTGGAACCATAAGATGCCGGCCAATAACGCTGCCGGTGAGATACGCTCCCATATCGCTGAATTTCGTTACCGCGACGAGGTACAAGACATAAAACTGACCAGTGACTGCACCGTCGCTCGATCGCGGCATGACATAAACAATCTTCGTAATGAAATTGAACAACCATAGCACGTAGAGCAGACCGAAGAGCGTGTAGGCCATTGTTTGTAGCGGTTCATCTTGACGCAGGCGCGCGAACATTTGCCGCGCGAAGACCGTCAGCAAAAAGAAGAGCAAGACCGCCGTCTCAAAGTCATACGAGCGTGCCGGGCCCATTTTTGCGAAATAATAAAAGCTTCCTACGAGCATGACCGCGCCGCAGATCATTCCCGTGACTTTGAAATTTGGCAGACCGCGATGATCGAGCATGCCGTAAAATTCCCAAAGGGCGATCAAGCCAAACACGCAGATCAATGCGTAAAACGCGAGTTCGTAACCTGAGAACGCAATAACCAGCGCGATTGACCAAAGCACGATGGTCGTGACAAAACGTACAATGAAAGTGGAGCGCGGTGTGACGGTATTCGGCTCGGCGTGTTCAAGCGTTGTCGGCATCGTTGTCATCATCTCGACCGGAAACAGGTTTGTCCATAGATTACAGAAATCTCCCTGAGATTGCTTGTCGCTCCTGATCTCTGACTTCTGATTTCCTGCTTTCCTGCGTTGCCGATTGGCCTAATTTCTTGCCGTGCAGGAGACGATGCAGGCGGTGGTGAAAAGCCGCGCCGAACCAGGGTTGTGGCTCGAGAAAGTTCCTGTTCCGAAAATCAAAGGTGACGACATCCTTATCCGCGTCGTCAAAACGTCAATCTGCGGTACCGATGTTCATATCTACAACTGGGACGAGTGGGCGCAAAAAACGATTCCAGTGCCGATGACGATCGGTCATGAATTTGTCGGTGTAGTCGATCATGCCGGCGACCACGTGAAAGGATTCGCGACCGGCGATCTCGTTGTCGGCGAAGGTCACATCACCTGTGGACATTGCCGTAATTGTCTTGCCGGCCGGCGTCATCTTTGTCCGAACACCCAAGGCGTGGGCGTGAATCGCCCTGGCGCCTGGGCTGAGTTCGTCGCGATTCCGCAATCAAACTGCTGGCACGCCGACTCGTCTATCCCACTCGATGTGCTTTCGTGTTTCGATCCGCTTGGCAACGCCGTGCACACCGCGCTCTCGTTTGATCTCGTTGGCGAAGACGTGCTCATTACCGGCGCGGGCCCGATTGGTTGCATGGCCGTGCCGATCTGCAAACACGCCGGCGCGCGTCACGTTGTTATAACAGACATCAATCCGTACCGACTCGATCTGGCACGCAAAATGGGTGCAACCTTCGCGCTCGATGTTCGAACCGAAAAACTCGCCGACGCGATGGAAAAACTCGGAATGAAAGAAGGCTTCGACGTCGCACTCGAAATGTCCGGGAGCCGGAAAGCGTTCGCGGACATCTTGCCGAACATGTTTCACGGCGGCAGCATCGGGCTACTGGGCATCATGCCGGGCAGCGCCGCCATCGACTGGAACCTGGTCGTCTTCAACCAGCTTACCATCAAAGGAATTTACGGACGCGAGATGTATGAAACCTGGTACAAAATGACCGCGCTGATCCAAAGCGGCCTCGACATCTCACCGATCATCACTCACCGCTTTCCCTACAGGCAATTCAAAGAAGCGATCGAGCTCATGAAATCGGGCAACTCCGGGAAGATCGTCCTCGATTGGGGTACTTTGTCATCCTGAGCGAAGTTGAGGGATCTCTTGATCATTTTCTAACCGCGGGTTTTCACTCGCCGTCGCCGCACTCAATCTTGTCTCAGCGGTGAAAGAGCCGCGCGACTCCCCTACCGCAGCGCCGCCGCTTGTTGATGGCGACCTTCCAGCTCAAGCACCATGCGCTTGATGTGCTTGTAATCCTGGTGGGATTGCAGGAATTGCAAACTTTGTTCTGGATCGCCCCATTGCATGATCTGGATGGCCTCTTGACGAGCGCCCCACGTGTTCATGTCGCGCGAATTCGCCATGTAGAGATCGATCGTGTTGCGGCCGGAAAGCGCCCAGCCGTAATCATCAACGCGATACATTTGCCCGGTCGATAACAGGCGAAACGTTGTGCCCATCGGCCAACGCGACCAGTCAGCCGCCGCGCTGCCGATTACCGGGACTCTTGCAACGGCGGTAGCACGCTTCACGAGACGCGTCGTTTTCGTGACGCGCGTTGTCGTTCTTATGCGGCTGGCTGTCCCGGTTTCATCCATTGAGAATGGCTGGAGAACTACGCCTGAGTTCGACACTCGGCGCACGCCTACATCCTCGCTGGGAATTGCGCGCAAAACATTCTCGGCGCGATGAATTGGCGCACTGGCGGCATGCAATTCTCCGCCGATTGCGTTGTGATTGCTGTATTCGCGATGATCCGATTCCGTGTGCGTGTAAGCGGTTGTCCGAACATTTTGGAAATCCGTTCTCGCCAGCGGCGGTTCATATTGCGGCAAGGCACGCGTGCTCGTCGTCCCGCACGAGGTGAGGAGAAGAATTGCGATGAACGCCGCGAGGACGGCGAAGGCAAGGTTGCGAAGTTCGGTTTGGGTCAAGGTAGATCGCCGGGACGGTTATTAACAGTTATTCACAACCTCCTGCAAGACTATTTTAAAATATTTTTGCCCCAGATTTACACGGATGAAACAAAGGTATTTTTAGATTCGCGGCCGCAGATTCGTTTTTGTTTATCTGTTTAGATCCGCGTAATCTGCGGTTCATCTATGCTTCCCGAATTCGAACAACAAGTTTCGCAAACACTGGAGGAAATTAAATCGCAGGGTCTTTACAAAACCGAGCGGATCATCACCACGCCCCAGGATGCGCACATCGCCGTCGCCGGCGGCGAACGCGTCCTCAACATGTGCGCAAACAATTATCTCGGTCTGGCCGATCATCCGGCCTTGATCGCCGCCGCCAAGGAGGCACTTGATACGCATGGGTTTGGCATGGCCAGCGTCCGTTTCATTTGCGGCACACAGGACATTCACAAGGAGCTGGAGGCCGCGCTCACAAAATTCCTCGGGACCGAGGCGACGATTCTTTACCCGTCATGTTTCGACGCTAACGGCGGGCTCTTCGAAACACTCCTCGCCGATAAGGACGCCGTGATCAGCGATGAACTGAATCACGCGAGCATCATCGACGGTATCCGACTCTCTAAAGCGCAGCGGTTTCGTTACAAGCACAACGACATGGCAGATCTCGAAGCGCAATTGCGCGCGGCGGAAAATGCGCGCTTTCGGTTGATCGTGACTGACGGCTGTTTCTCGATGGACGGCACAATCGCAAACCTGAAGGGAATTGTCGATCTTGCCGAAAAATACAACGCCCTCACGATGATTGACGACGCGCACGCCACAGGATTTCTCGGTAAAACCGGACGCGGCACGCCTGAATACTGTGACGTCATGGGCAAGATCGACATCATCACCGGGACGCTTGGCAAAGCGCTCGGCGGCGCAAGCGGCGGGTTCACTAGCGGGCGCAAAGAGATTGTCGACCTTTTGCGGCAACGCTCGCGACCTTACCTTTTCTCAAACACGATTGCGCCACCAGTTGTCGCTGCATCGTTGAAAGCGCTTGAATTGCTCAGCGCTTCAACCGAACTGCGCGACAAGCTCGAAGAGAACACCAAATATTTTCGCGCTGCGCTGACGGAGCGTGGCCTAACGATTAAGCCAGGCGTACATCCGATCGTGCCGATCATGATTGGCGACGCCGCCAAATCGCAAAAATTCGCCGCACGTATGCTGGACAAAGGCGTTTACGTTATCGGCTTTTTCTACCCTGTGGTGCCGCATGGCACCGCGCGCGTCCGAACTCAAGTTTCGGCCGCGCACTCACGCGAAGATTTGGAATTTGCTGTCAACGCTTTCGCCGAAACGAACGAAGAACTAAAGAACCTGTAATGGCAGTCGTCTCGGCTGCACAAAAAATTACTCTGAGGATAGAACGTGCTTTACATGGTCGTCGAACGGTTCAAAGAAGGAGGCGCGCCGGAGGTTTATCGGCGCTTCCGCGAAAAAGGCCGGATGATGCCAGACGGTCTGGAGTACGTCTCCAGTTGGATTGATCACAATTTCAAGATTTGCTGGCAACTGATGCAGACTGAAGATTTCGCGCTGTTCGATCGGTGGATCGATAACTGGCGGGACCTGATGGATTTCGAGATCGTGCCGGTGCAAACCTCGACCGAGGCAATCGAGCTAATGTCGGGGAAGCCCGAATAAAGTAGCGCCAGGCGCGGTGTGGAGCAGATTAAGACGTGCACCAGATTGCCACGCGCGCTGTTGATTGGCATGCGATTCGCGAGGATTTCCCAATTCTGCGCGAGCGGGCGCACGGCCACCCTTTGATCTATTTCGATAGCGCCGCGACGTCGCAGAAGCCGCGCGCTGTGATCGACGCGCTCCGGCGTTATTACGAGCACGAAAACGCCAATGTGCATCGTGGTCTGCACGAACTGAGCTCGCGCGCGACGGAAGCTTACGAAAAAGCACGGCAGCGTGTAGCGACCTACCTGGGCGCTACGGATGCAGAGGAAATTGTGTTCACGCGCGGAACCACGGAGAGCATAAATCTTGTGGCGCAGGCCTGGGGCGGAAAATTCATCCGAGCGGGCGACGTAATTCTCCTAACAGAAATGGAGCACCACAGCAATCTCGTGCCGTGGCAGTTGTTAGCTGAGCGAACGGGCGCCCGGTTGCGCTTCGTGCCCGTCCTCGATGATGGCACGCTCGACCTCGAGCAGCTGGCTTCATTGCTGACTGGTGAAGTGAAAATCTTCGCGTTCACCCACATCTCGAACTCTCTCGGAACAATCAATCCGGTGTCGGAGCTGTGTCAGAAAGCGCGTGCGGTCGGCGCGCTCACGCTCGTGGATGGCGCGCAGAGCGCGGGACATTTGCCAATTAATGTCGAGGAACTGGGATGCGATTTTCTAGCTTTCTCTGGCCATAAAATGTGCGGGCCCACCGGCATCGGAGGACTCTACGCGCGCGCCGAGATCCTTGATTCAATTCCGCCCTGGCACGGCGGCGGCGAAATGATTGTCAGCGTGACTTTGGAAAAGAGCGCATTCAAAAAAGCGCCGCACCGATTTGAGGCAGGGACCCCGAACATCGCCGGCGCGGTCGGCTTGGCGGCGGCGATTGATTACATCGAGCAGCTCGGACGCCCAGCAATTTTCGAACACGACTCGAATCTGGCTAATTACGCAACGCAACGCCTTTCCGAATTGCCCGGAATGCACATTTTCGGGCCGACGAAGCAACGTGGCGCTCTGGTTGGTTTCGTGATGGATGCGGCGCATCCGCACGACCTCACAACCTTCGCAGATCAGTACGGATTGGCCTTGCGCGGCGGCCACCACTGCAACCAACCGCTGATGCGAAGGTTTGGCGTACCCGGCACCACTCGCGCAAGCTTCTACTTTTACAATACGACAGAAGAAATTGATCAAATGATTGAAATTCTTAGTGCCGCCGTGCGCTTCTTTTCATGAACGCGGAAATCGAAGAGCTTTATCAGGAGGTCATTCTCGATCATTCGCGACGACCGCGGAATTTTGGAGAGCTTGCCGACGCTGCCGTACGCGTGCATGGCGATAATCCGGCGTGCGGCGATGAAATTCACCTGGGTGTAAAGTTCGATGCTGGGGGAGGTCTGCAAGATATCAAGTTCACCGGACACGGCTGCGCGATCAGCCAAGCGTCCGCATCGTTGATGACGATGAAACTAAGCGGCAAAAATCGTGCGGAGGTGATGGAAATGCTCCAGGCGTTTCACAACCTTGTAACCGATGAAAGAAGCGAAGCGCCTAAAACATTGGGCGATCTTGTAGTAATGAGGGGAGTGCGAAAATTTCCACAGCGGGTTAAGTGCGCAATGCTGGCCTGGCGTGCGGTCGAGCAAGCACTGGAGCAGGGCACCGGTGAGGCTAGTATTTCGACCGAACCGGCGTAGCAACGCTACCTGACAAAGCTAACCAGGTGCCATGGGAAGCGAACCGCTTTCCCTACAGATTCCATCCGCCTAATCCGAGCTTAAGTCCGGTGCAGCGCGATGCTGGCTCCGACCCAGGTCTTGTCGATGTTAAAATTCACGCCCATCATTTTGCCATGGCTCATACGGACGAGATTGTTCACCAACACCGGCTCGCGATCATTCTCGGGCCAGATCAACATCATTCGGATTTCGGCTTTTGATTTCGGTCCGTCGACCGTCGGCACGAATTCTGCATACCGGACTTTCTTCTGCAAAATCCATTCGCGCGGATTTTCGAGCGCGCTCAATTTTTCACGCGTCGGTTCCATATCCACACCGAGACCTGCGAAGGAATAAAGTGGTTTCAAAACATAATCGTCGATTTTCTCCTTAGCCGGGAATTCATTGGCGAAAAAAGCCGGAGACGTGTGCTCGGTTTTCAAAAACGGCAGCGAATGTTTGCTGATCCGAAAATACCAGTTCGGATGACCGACCCATGTCACATCCAGATCGTCCTGAAACCTGAACGGAAGATCGAGATCAGAGCGTCGCATTAGCTCGTCAAAGATTACGCGATTATAAATTCGCTCGATCCGCACCTCGCGTTTGTCACGCTCATAAAATAATTGTTGGCCGCGCTTTTTGATCTTCGTCAGGCAAACAGATCGGATGCCAAGCAATGTTTCCGTAGCAGCGAAATCGACCCGCGTCTTTTGTTTTTCCGGCTCGATCTCCAGCAAAATCACGTTTTCGGGATTTGCATCGGCGATGATCGTCCGGCGCAATAAATCGATGTATGCTTCGTCTTTGATTCCGCCGAATGATGAAGTCCATTTGGGTGGAATCGCCGGATAAGCTTTGCGCATGCAGTGCAAGAGCAACAACTGAAATCCGAATAAGCTCGGAAAAGCTTGTAGTTCAATCAGTCGCGGGACGAGCCGACCCCGCCCTGCGCAAATTCCGAAATCGACGACGAGAAAATTTGGATGAGCCGATTCATTCGGCACCTCCAAGCCTTTCGGGATCGCGCCCCGCGAATTCGCGGCGAACCCCAGCGTGCGGGTTAGATCGACGATCTCACGTGCGGCGCGAACAATTTCATCGGTGAATTCGTTCGTCAGGAAGATCGGCGTCTCTGAAATGCGGAAATCAGCCGGCCATTTCTCGGTTTGATTTACACAACGAATGAGCGCCGCGTACTTCTCCGGCGTGAAGTCGGCGTTGAAGCGCGAACGCAGTT
>QHOQ01000143.1:7071-8352 GCA_003219355.1 Verrucomicrobiota bacterium | reverse complement strand
GATGCGCGTCAAAATCCCAGATGGCGACGCGTTTTGCGCCATTCTCTAATGCATTAAGCGCCGCGATTGCGATGTTGTTGAAGTAACAGAATCCCATCGCGCGGTCGCGGGACGCGTGATGACCAGGCGGGCGCATTAGACTGAAAGCGCGCTCGCCACGCAATGCTGCCTGCGCCGTATCGATTGCCGCACCAGCGGATCGGAACGCGTGTTCGTAGATCTTCGGATAAGCTGGCGTGTCCGCATCGAAATCGTGAGCGGCCGCTCTTATCCGCGCGAGATGATCGCTCGAATGCGCGCGAAGCAACGCCGGTTCACTTGCGACGATCGGCTCGCGCCATTCCCAATTAGGATGCCGATCTTTCAGCAAAGGAACGGTGCGCGCGATTCGAGCTGGCCGCTCCGGATGGCCGGGCATCGAATATTCCAGGCAACGCGCGTCGTGGAAAATGATCATCGAAGTTGCAAGGTGGCACTTCAACGCATATTCGACTACGACGATGCTAAACGGCCAGAAAATTGTCGTGGTAATGCCCGCCTACAATGCCGCGCGCACTTTGCAACGCACCTACGATGAAGTGATGGCGCAGGGGATTGTCGATCTGGCTATTGTGGTGGACGACGCCAGCCACGACGACACGGTGGCAATTGCCCGCAAGCTTGATCGCGTCCAAGTGGAAGTTCATCCGGAAAATCGCGGTTACGGCGCGAACCAAAAAACTTGTTACCGGCTGGCACTGGCCGCGGGCGCAGACATTATCATCATGATTCACCCTGATTATCAGTACACTCCGCAACTCATCCCCGCGATGGCTGCGCTGGTGGCCAGCGGTCTTTATCCTTGCGTGCTCGGTTCGCGGATTCTTGGCGGAGGCGCGCTGCGCGGCGGCATGCCCTGGTGGAAATACGTCGCGAATCGATTCCTTACGTTCGTGGAGAATCTTCTGCTCAGCGCCAAGCTTTCCGAGTATCACACCGGCTATCGTGCATTTGCCCGGACGCTGCTGGAAAGGCTACCGTTGGACACCAACTCGGATGACTTCGTTTTCGACAATCAAGTTATAGCGCAAATAATCGCACTGGATTGCGCAATCGGAGAAATGACCTGTCCTGCCCGGTATTTACCGGAGGCCTCGTCTATAAACTTCCGGAGAAGCGTGCGCTACGGAGTAGGATGTCTCTTCACCGCCTTGCGTTTTCGCTTTGCGCTTTGGGGGCTGGTTCGCCCTATTGCTTAGGGAACGACCGATGTGAAATCTCTGCGGCTAGACAAGAGAGCCA
>QHOQ01000143.1:2072-6926 GCA_003219355.1 Verrucomicrobiota bacterium | reverse complement strand
GTATAGTACGGTCGATCGCCGATCTCGACCGTGACGGCCCCTGGACCATAGCCAGGGTAAGCGGCATAACCGCGCCCGTACGGGCCACCTCCGTAATACGGACCGGGCCCGTATCCAGGAGAAGCTCCGTAATAACCGCCATAATAATCAGTGCATCCGCCTGCCCCCAAAGCGACAGAAAGCAGAAGGAGCAGGAGAGCCGGCCATCTTGGGCTCGTTTTTGTTCCAATCTTGGCGGAAACCTCCGCGTGATCAATAATGTTCGTTTTCATATAATGGTATAATGATATTCGGATTCTACAGAGCTTTTACGCGCCTGAGCTCAAGAACTTCTGTATTGAGCTGGAAACCGCCTCTCAATCAGTTAGGTGCTCGGCCGAACACTTGCTCCACGCGCCCTCGCATTTTATTTAACGCTGAAATTTATCGAATGGATTGAGACCGTTGCAGAAACAGGGCTCACCGATAAGTGGTCACACGACGCCTTGGTCAAGCATGGCGTCAGCAACTTTTACAAAGCCGGCGATGTTCGCGCCAACTACAAGATTACCGGGATGCCCGTACTCCGCGGCAGTGTCCCACGCGTTCTTGTGGATCGTGGTCATGATTTGCCGGAGCCGTTGATCAACTTCTTCGCGAGTCCACGCAAACCGGATGGAGTTCTGGCTCATTTCCAAGCCAGACGTGGCCACGCCACCTGCATTGGCTGCTTTGCCGGGGCCGAAAAGAATTTTACTGGCCAGAAACAAGTCAACGCCCGCGGGGGCAGTCGGCATATTGGCCGCTTCAGAAACCAAATAGCAGCCGTTGTCGAGCAGGTTCTTGGCGTCGTCTTTAGTAATTTCATTATGGGTCGCGCATGGAAAGGCACAGTCGCACTTGACGCTCCATGGCCGCTCACCCTCAACATATTTCGCTCGGAAGTGATCAGCATATTCTTTTATGCGGCGCCGACGCACATTCTTGAGCTGCATAATCCACTCCACTTTTTCTTCTGTGATACCACCCTTGTCGTAGATGAAACCGCCCGAATCGGACATGGTCACGACTTTGGCGCCGACCTGGTTTAATTTCTTTGCGGTGTACTGGGCAGCATTACCGGACCCGGAAACGGTGCACACTTTGCCTTCAATTGTTTCCCCGCGCGTCTTAAGCATTTCCTGCGCGAAATAGACGGCACCATAACCGGTAGCTTGCGGACGAATGAGCGACCCGCCCCAGTTGAGCGATTTCCCGGTCAAAACGCCGGTAAACTCGTTCGCGAGACGTTTGTATTGGCCAAAGAGGTAGCCTATTTCGCGGCGACCCACGCCAATATCTCCGGCGGGCACATCAGTGTCGGGACCCACATGGCGAAAGAGCTCCGTCATAAAGGATTGGCAGAAGCGCATGACTTCATTGTCGGATTTCCCCTTTGGATCGAAGTCGGCACCGCCTTTGCCGCCGCCCATCGGCAGAGTGGTGAGTGAGTTCTTAAAGACTTGCTCGAAGGCGAGGAACTTCAAGATGCTGGCGTTAACGGTTGGGTGAAAGCGAAGGCCACCCTTGTAAGGTCCGATGGCGCTGTTCATCTGGATGCGATAGCCACGATTGACTTGGATCTGGCCCGCATCATCGATCCAGGGAACGCGGAACTGAATCATCCGTTCCGGTTCGACAATGCGCTCGAGGATTTTGCCGTCCCGATATTTCTTGTTACGCTGGACGGCTGGTTCGATGGATTCGAGGACTTCGGTTACCGCCTGAAGGAACTCTGGCTCATTGGGATTGCGCTTTTTGACGATATCGAGAACTTCCTGGACTAGACCCATAGCGATTTTCATCTCTGTAGGTTATTTCCCTGGCGAGGTTCAAACAGAATGGTCCGTGATGCGGGATTCGATCCTGTACTAGCCACAGTGAACATCAGGCACTTATACCGGCTGCCACAGAAATAGACACACACTTTTTAGCCGTGAACCTGAAGCGTGCGGGATCGTTAAACCCTGGAAAGAGCAAAGGGAAACGGAAAGAGAAATAGAGACCATCGGTTATCCTTTGCTGTATTTCGCGTTAAAGAACTTCACCAGCTATGTTTCATCATGAACACCGACCGGATTAGCGTTATCCTCAAGCGTTTCGAATCTCCTGACGACACGCGCGTTTTCCAAAAAGGCAAGTTCGAGCTGGTTCATCTTGGCGGCATGACTATTGGCCGCGCCACTTACGAGCCGGGGTGGCGCTGGAGCGAGCACGTCGGCCCTGCTCTGGGTGCCACCCGTTGCTCAGTCGAGCATGTCGGAATGGTGCTATCCGGCAAGGCCACTGCCGCCTTCGAGGATGGACGTGTCTTTGAGTTGCGCGCGGGAGAGTTGTTCTACATCCCGCCGGTGCCGCATGACAGCTGGGTGATCGGCGATCAGCCCTACGTCTCCCTGCACTTTCTCGGAGCCGACCATTACGCCAAGTAACGCGGAACCAACCAAGCAATGGAGCGAACCGGCTCGGCGGGGACTTCATGACTGCATTCGACTTTTACTCTCCGCCTCTCCGGTCGCTCATGTTGACTCATTAGGGCCAGTTTTGCTAGCCGGCTGGAGATAAGAGTGTTAGCCATTCAGAATCCGTATCTATCGGAGAAAGTCCAGAACTGGCAAATCGTGCGCGATGCAGGGTTCGAACCTGCGACTTCTTGCGTGTGAAGCAAGCGCTCTACCACTGAGCTAATCGCGCAAATTTTTCGGCGCCGACAAAATAGAGCGCGCACAAACTAGCGCAAGCGTGCGCGTTTGCTCTGTGAGCCGCCCCATTCTATTTAGAAGAATGTCCGAACATAAAATCACTCTCACCTGGAAACGCGGCGATACGCCGTTCGAGTACCAAAAATATCCACGCGATCATGCTTGGAAGTTTGAGGGCGGCCACGAGATGCAAGCATCGGCCGCGCCCGCTTATCTCGGCAATGCGAAACTTGTCAATCCGGAGGAAGCATTTGTCGCGGCGCTCTCAAGTTGCCATATGCTGACGTTCCTCGCAGTCGCGTGCAAAAAGAAGTTCGTGCTTGACGAGTATGTCGACGAAGCGGTCGGACACATGGAAAAAACAAATTAGCGATCACGCGCGTTATCCTCCGGCAAAAGACGAAATTCTCCGGAGACAAGCAGCCGACAACGGAAGAGCTCAAAGAAATGAATCATACTGCGCACGAGCAGTGCTTCATTGCGAGCTCGGTAAAAACTGAGGTGACGATCGAGCCTCAGACGTAAGCGAGGATTTCGCAGAAGACTGTAGAGGCAGCGTGTCGCCTGCGAATGGTTAGGACTGCGGCCGATACGGCCGCCACGACAGATTTCTTTGCGTTGCATCTATATAATCCAGGTTAATCTGTGGTCGAAATGAATAAGTCCCCAGACGCGCAGCGCATGGAGAAAATCGTCAGCTTGTGCAAACGGCGCGGCTTCATTTTCCAGTCCAGCGAGATTTATGGCGGCCTGAGCGGTTGCTGGGACTATGGGCCACTTGGTGTCGAACTAAAACGTAACGTCAAAAATTATTGGTGGCGCGTAATGGTGCACGAGCGTGACGATATCGTCGGAATGGACGGCGCAATCCTGACCCATCCCGAAGTTCTTAAAGCTTCGGGACATGTTGAAGGATTCTCGGATCCGATGGTCGATTGCCGAACGTGCAAGGCGCGCCTGCGGGCCGATCAAGTGATCGAGAAAAAAGGCATCCAGCAGTGCCCAAACTGTAGCGGCAGGGATTTAACCCAACCGCGTCCTTTTAATCTCATGTTTCAGACCCAAATGGGGGCCGCTGCGGACGAGAGCTCGATCGCTTACCTTCGTCCGGAAACGGCGCAGTCCATCTTCGTCCAGTTCAAAAACATCTTGGAAGTTTCGCGCAAGAAATTGCCGTTCGGCATCGCACAAATCGGCAAAGCGTTCCGCAACGAGATCAATCCGAGGAATTTCACGTTTCGCTCGCGCGAGTTCGAGCAGATGGAGCTGGAATATTTTTGCCGGCCAGAGGAGGGGATGGAATTGCTCGAATATTGGAAGGAAGAGCGGCTTAAGTTCTACGAGAACATTGGCATTTCGCGTGATCGATTACACGTCAAAACGGTTCCCGACGAAGAGCGCGCGTTTTATTCGAGAGGCACTTACGATATCGAATATGATTTTCCGTTTGGGCGACAGGAGCTTGAAGGCGTTGCCTATCGAACCGATTACGACCTGTCCCAACACCAGAAAGCTAGTGGGAAATCGCTTGAGTATTTTGATGAGGAAACGAAGCAGCGACTTGTTCCCCACGTCGTCGAGCCGAGTGCAGGGGTGGACCGCACAGTGTTAGCGCTAATTTGCGGAGCCTACTCCGAAGACGAAGCACCCGATGAAAAAGGAAAGATGGAAACGCGGATCGTCCTGCGCTTTCATCCTCGAATGGCGCCGATCAAGTGTGCGGTCTTTCCGCTCTTAAAAAACAAGGAGCCACTGGTCGCGAAGGCCAAAGAGATTGTCGATCTTCTACGGCCGCATATGCACGTCTTTTATGACGAAAGCGGGGCGATCGGACGGCGTTATCGCCGTCAGGATGAAATTGGAACGTCATTTGGCGTGACGGTTGATTTTGAAACACTCGGCGAAAAAGATGCTGCGCTACGGGACACAGTTACCTTGCGCGAGCGCGATTCGATGAAACAGGAGCGTGTTCCAGTTAAGGATCTACCGGGGATTTTGGTTTCCCGCATTTCTTAATGGATCTGGAGCAGTTTCGCGAATACTGCCTGAGCAGAGTCGCAGCTAATGAGAGCATGCCATTTGGAGAAGGTGTTCTCGTCTTCAAAGTTGCCGGCAAAATGTTCGCGCTGGCAGC
>QHOQ01000143.1:0-1872 GCA_003219355.1 Verrucomicrobiota bacterium | reverse complement strand
CAGTCTCGACGTTAAATCAATGCGGCATTGGATGAAGCACGTCGCGGACGTGCACTTCGCCGATATCCAGTCGCAGTGCATCTCGCGCGACCTGGAGGAAACTATCGGGCAGATCGGTTAGCGTGACTTCCAAACCACCTGAAATCCCCGACGGTGTGCGCAATTGTTGTCGATCCAGAAGTTCCCGTACGGCGGTCGCACAATTGTGGGCAGAATCCACCAGTTTCACTCTCTCGCCGAGCGCGCGAGAAAATGCGTCGATCAGTAGTGGATAATGCGTGCAGCCGAGCACTAGCGTATCGATACCTGCCCGCACCAGCGGCTCAAGGTAACGCGCAATAATCTGGTCGGTCAGATCATCTCTGAGCCAGCCTTCTTCGATGAACGGAACGAGCAGGGGGCAAGCACGGGTAGAGATCTTGATCTTCGGATCGAGTTCGCGCAGCGCCTTTTCATACGCGCTGCTTTTGATCGTTGCGCGCGTTCCGATTACGCCAATATGTCGATTGCGCGTCGCGGCGATTGCCGCTTGCGCGCCGGGCTTAATCACGCCAACGACTGGAACGGACAACGTTTTCTCTAGTTTCGGCAAGGCCACTGCCGAAGCCGAGTTGCATGCGATCACGATGGTTTTCACGCCTTCGTCGACCAGCATGTCCGTCATCTCGAGGCTATAGCGCTCGACCGTGCTCGCACTTTTTCCCCCATACGGAACGCGCGCCGTGTCGCCGAGGTAAAAAATCTTTTCGTCCGGCAGCAAATCGCGCAAGGCCTTGACGACAGTGAGGCCACCGATTCCGGAATCGAATACTCCGATTGGACGCGAGGCTTGCATGCACCGCAACGTGACGGCGCGGTAGCGCGTCTGCAAGCCGATTGTGTCGCCGCGGCTCGCGCCAAAAAGTAACGGCCGCATGCCTGGCCCAATCGAGAAAAAGACTTGTCATTGTGCAATCAATCGGCGCATCCTTAAGACACGGCTGAGGATCTAAATAAGTCAGTCATCCTACGGCGAAGGAAGGAACTTCTCTTTATTCGTGGCCGCTTTGAGAGTGAGTCCGGAAGATAGATATGACCTAAGCTGAAGTCACCGAAGGATCCCGATGAAACAGCAACGCCCGAATCTGCGTTTGTTCGTGTTGATTGGCTTCTGTGGGTTAGTTTTGTTGGCCCCAGTCGAGCTGATGAGAGCGGAGGAAACGCCCGTGCCTTCGGGAACGCCCGCGGCGAAAGGCGCGGCTGAGCATCCTTCCGTACGCGCGGTGGGAGTGCACAAATGGGATGAGGAACAACGAGCAGCCAACGTCATTTACGCGCAACGCGGCGACGAGATTTGGGTCGACATTATTAATTTCAAGGACTGGGTCGATTCCCTTGGAGACAAGAAACCGCAAAATCATGAGGTAAAGGATCTCATTCTTTATCTCGATCATTTCCCCCTCCTAGGCGTTTCGCCAATTTACTCGTATGACAAAACGGAGTGGACGGGCAAAGTGCCTCCCGTCGAATATATAAGGACGACGGTCGGTTTTTCCCTGGTCCGCAATGACAGCTCGAAGCCCGGATGGTCGCACCTGCTCAACCAACCGGTCCTTAACCGCAAGGTAATCGTGTCGGTGGGATTCCCTAATGGCGAGGAAATCGATTCGTGGGTAAATCCCAAACAAGTTACGGAAAAGGATCAACAGTTTTATTTGACAATCATTCCGAAGTTTCGCACCGCTTTCGGTTTGATCGTTATTCTCGGCGCGCTGATCGCCTTTCTCGCGCTCGCCCGGCACACCCATATTATTCGCGATGCGGCAGCACCACGCCGGCCGGACGGTCAGAGGCCTTACAGCCTGGCACGCGGACAAATGGCATTCTGGTTTT
>QHOQ01000199.1 GCA_003219355.1 Verrucomicrobiota bacterium | reverse complement strand
GGGCCGACGCCAATCGGCCGGGGTATCCAAGAACAGCCGTCAGCTACTCTTGGGCCGGAGCCTTGGGTCGTCACCAAGATAAGCAACTCGACCGAGTTCGCCGAATTCCACGGGACGATCTCCGGTAGGTAAACAAGTTAAAACAAGCAACAAAAGCCCCGGTGGGGAAACTCACCGGGGTTTTTTGTTTTGGTCAGCTGTCATGGAGGCCGACCAGACACTTTTCGTGAAGCGTTCAACAACCGGGTGATTTAAAAAGGCAACCTAAGTTACCTGGCGGTCATCCATCGTTGCGCGAGGTTGACGTACGCCGATTTCATTGGTTCGGACAACCTGGCGGCCGAACATGGCGATAGACACAATCCCGCCGGGAATGAAAGGAGATTATAACATGATGAATACACTCACTCGCTGGGAACCGTTAAGAGAAATGGAGGACTTGCAGAGCCGGCTCTCGACCCTTTTTGGCCGGACGCCAATGCGCCGGGGAAACGGGAAGGAGAGTATCACGCTGCCCGAATGGACACCCCTTGCGGACATCACCGAGGATGACATGGAATACGTCATCAAGGCTGAATTACCTGAGTTAAGAAAGGAAGACGTAAAGGTCACGGTCGAGAACGGGGTCCTTACCATCTCGGGCGAACGCAAGTTCGAAAAAGAAGAGAAGAAGAAGAAGTATCACCGTGTAGAGCGCGGCTACGGCAGCTTTGTGCGAACTTTCGCGCTGCCGGAGGACGCGGACGCGGATAGAGTAAAGGCTCAGTTCAAGCAAGGCATCCTTGAGGTGCACCTGCCGAAGAACGAAAAAGCCAAACCCAAACAGATCGAAGTCAATGTCGCCTAAGAGCGACGGGCTTGATTAAAGGCTGGTGGGGCTTCGTCAAGGAGCCTCGCCACGCCAATCGAGCGCCGAATCTCGGATCGGTCATCCCTGTTTCCAGCCATTGCCATTCCCATCCGGTGCGCCAGCTGGCGCGTATTCCGGGACAAGATCGAGATCTTCGGTCTCTGGTTCTTTTTCAGTCTCAGGGAGCGATTTTTCGTGATGCTCTTTCGCGATCAGCATGTAAAGCGATGGCACGATAAACAAAGTGAAAATCGTTCCGATGGTCATCCCGCCAACGAGAACGAGACCGATGGAATTTCGCGCGGCCGCGCCGGCGCCCGTGACGAGAGTCAACGGAAAATGGCCGGCGACGGTGGCAACGCTTGTCATCATGATCGGCCGCAAACGGATCCGCGCGGCTTGTGCGACCGCGGCAAGTTTACTCGAACCCTGCCGCTGCAATTCGTTCGCGAATTGCACGATCAGGATTCCGTTTTTCGAGACCAATCCGACCAGCGTGACCAGACCAACCTGCGAATAAATATTCAGTGTCGTTGTCCAGCCTTCGGTGAAAAATCGTCCGAACGGCATCTTGAGGAAAGTGAAAAGCAACGCACCGAACATGGCGAGCGGAACGGAGCCGAGCAGAATAATGAACGGATCGCGGAAGCTGTTGAATTGCGCGGCGAGAACCAGAAAAATCAACACGACCGCGAGCATGAAGGCCGCCAAAAACTTACTTCCTTCCGTGCGCAACTGCCGGGATTCGCCGGTGTAGTCGAGCACATAGCCTTTAGGCAGGATTTTATGCGCTTCGTCTTCGAGAAACTTTAGGACGGTGTCGAGCGATTGCGTCGGCACGCCGCTGAGAGCCACGGAGTTGAGCTGCTGCATCCGATTGAGCGAGCGGGCTACCGTCTTGTGTTGGATCGTCGCTACTGTGCTCAGAGGGATCAATTGTCCATTCGGCCCGGTCACATAGATGTTCTCGAGTTGTTGGGGGTTAAGTCGCTCGGTCCGCTTGATCTGCGGGATGACCTTGTAACTGCGACCTTCGATGTTGAAGCGATTGACGAAGTTGCCGCCGATGCTGGCCGAAAGGTCCGCGCCGACCTTCTGCATATCGAGACCCATCGAAGAGACCTTGTCGTGGTCGAAAACGATTTGGGATTGCGGCTGGTCGATCTTGGTATCGATGTCGGAGAATCGAAACATTCCGGCCTTCATCGCTTTATCCTGGAGTTGTTTTGCAAACTCGAGAATGCGCTCCGGGTCGGCCGTTGACGTGATGACGAAACTCACCGGAAAACTGTCGCCGCCCGGAAGTGCGGACGGCATCACTGGAAACATTCGAATGCCTGGAATGGCGCCGAGTTTCGCTTGAAGGTCCGGCAGATAGGCCTTCGTCGGGGTTTTGCGGACGCCCCACGGCTTCAACACCATGCCGCCAAAGCCTTGGTCCGGGTTTGTAATTTGAAACGTGAATCGCGTATCCGGAATATCTTGGAAAACCTTCCCAGCGGCGTCGGCGTAGCGAATCGTGTCGTCGATTGTCGCGTTCGCCGGCGCGGTTACGATGCCGAAAATGACGCCCTGATCTTCCGTCGGGGCCTGCTCTTTCGACGACATCATATAAAAGAGCACCGCTAAGATCGACAATCCGATCCACACAGCATAGACCGCAGGCCTCGCGGCCAGCGTGCGATCAAGATGGCTGCCGTACCAATCGCGGAACCGGTCAAAGGTGCGATTGACCACACCACTGAATCCTTTGTCGACATCACCGGCGCGCAAAAGGTGCGCCGACATCATTGGCGACAATGTCAATGC
>QHOQ01000198.1 GCA_003219355.1 Verrucomicrobiota bacterium | reverse complement strand
TCCGACGGATCATGGAAGGAGCCGCAGACCACCGGCACTGGATTTCCCGGTGTGTTCTATTTGAAATACGACATGTATCGACAGAATTTTCCGCTGCTTGCTCTGGCGACATATGTAAATTATCGCTCCGGCCCGGGCCATCAGCCGAGTTTTTATCGCTCCAACGTGTAGGATCGGTGCGCAGGATCGGCAATCGTAACATCGATCCGTTCTTTGTCGTCCGACGATTGACCTCGATTGCTCGTGGCCTAACGTGATTATTATGGCTTACGAATTACCAAAACTACCCTACGCTTATGATGCTCTGGAGCCGCACATCGACGCACGCACGATGGAGATCCATCGCACCAAGCACCACCAGACCTACATCACCAACGTCAACAACGCGATCAAAGGCAAAGCCGATCTTGAGAAGAAATCAGTGGAGGATTTGATCAGCGACCTGAGTGCTGTCCCAGAAGATATTCGCACCGTGGTCCGAAATAATGGCGGCGGACACGCCAATCATTCCTTCTTCTGGAAGATTCTGGGCCCGAACGCTGGCGGCGAACCCAAAGGCAAACTCGCCGATGATATTAAATCCGCGTTCGGAAGTTTCGATGCATTTAAGGAGAAGTTCGCTGCAGCTGGGGTGGGTCGCTTCGGCAGCGGTTGGGCGTGGTTGATTAAGAACAAAAGTGGAAAGCTCGAAATCATATCCACCCCGAACCAGGACAGTCCGCTCATGGACGGAAATACACCGCTTCTCGGCCTCGACGTTTGGGAACACGCCTATTATCTCAATTACCAAAACCGCCGGCCCGACTACATCAAAGCTTGGTGGAACGTCGTGAATTGGGACGCGGTCGCCAAAAATTATAGCTAGCGCTCGATGTAGCTTCTTACTGTAGTGGCGGTCTGTGACCGCCGCTAAACTTGTACGTGATTCGGCGGTCGTGGACTGCCGTCACAGAAGAACATGGCTTATCTAAATGAGAATTATCTCAAGCTTCAGGCGGGATATTTGTTTCCTGAGATCGCGCGACGCGTCCGCGAGTTTTGCGAAGCCAATCCGGAACCGGCCAAACGATTGATTCGTTGCGGAATTGGGGACGTAACCGAGCCGCTCCCGCCTGCAGCTATCGAGGCGATGAAGCGCGCGGTCGACGAACTCGGGAAACGCGAAACATTTCGAGGCTACGGACCGGAACAAGGCTACGAATTTCTGAGATCGACAATCGCGCAGCACGATTATCGCGATCGCAACATCGACATCGCTGATGACGAGATTTTTGTCTCCGACGGATCGAAATGCGATTGCGGATACATTCTCGATATTCTCGGCGACCAAAACAGAGTCGCCGTCCCCGATCCGGTTTATCCGGTTTATGTGGATACCAACGTCATGGCCGGTCACACCGGGCTAGCGCGTAAAGATGGCAGTTACGAAGGGATCATTTATCTGCCATGCACTGCGGAAAACAATTTCGTCCCTGAGCCGCCAAAGGAACATGCCGATCTTGTTTACCTTTGTTTCCCGAACAATCCTACGGGCGCAGTCGCATCTCGGGAAAAGCTTTCGCGCTGGGTTGAATATGCGCGTGCACACGAAGCGATTTTGCTCTTTGACGCTGCCTACGCGGCGTACATTTCGCAGCCGGAAATTCCGCGTTCGATTTTCGAAATTTCGGGCGCGCGGGAGTGCGCGATCGAATTACGCAGTTTTTCCAAGAACGGCGGTTTCACTGGAGTGCGCTGCGGATTTACGGTTATGCCAAAGTCGCTTCTCGCGCGGACGGAAAACGGCCAGCGATTGTCTCTTTATCAACTTTGGCACCGACGCTGGAGCACAAAGGCGAACAGCGTGAGTTATCCCGTGCAGCGCGGTGCGGAGGCTCTTTATACCCCACAAGGCCGCGAGCAGGTCGATGCGCTCATCGATCACTATATGGGCAACGCGAAAATCTTGCGTGAAGCTGCCGCCGAGACTGGCATGGAAGCATTTGGCGGAGTGAACGCGCCTTACATTTGGGTAAAAACGCCGAATGGCCTGACGAGTTGGGAGATATTCGATCGTATACTGCGTGATATAAACGTGGTCGTCACGCCGGGTAGCGGTTTCGGCGCGCAAGGCGAGGGCTATTTTCGAATCTCTGCTTTCAACAGCCGAGAAAATGCTGAAGAGGTAGAGTGGCGTTTGAAAAGTTTTCGGTAGCGTCCGCAGCGGCATAGCCGAGGCCGGCATATAGCCTCGCCCTTCACAGCGCCACCGCGTGGCAAGCAACGAAGCGACCACAGGATTCGGAAACACTCTTGTCGATCTAATCGAGGCGCGTAACGTTCGAGCCTCAAGAAATTCCGCGTGTCCGCTCCCGAACAAAATCTGCCGCAGCTTTATCGTTTTTGTTTCCTGATGCTAGGCGATTCAGGCAAGGCGCAAGCGGTCTTTCAGACGACTTTGCATGAAGCAGTGCGACGAGCAGCCCGTGAGGGATTGCCGAATAGGCGGTTTTGGCTTTTTCGCGATGCGCGCTGGCGTTGTTTGGAAGCGAGCGAGACCGACCTGCAGGCCGAACCACTCGAAATGGAGGAGCGGGAGATAACTGTAGAAGCCGCGTCACAGATTCAGCGGCTTGAGCCAATACAGTTAGCAATTTGGATCTCAGCTGCGCCCGAGCCGCAGAGGACAGCGCTGGCATTCTTTTATCTCGATGAATTCGATTACACCGAGATTATTGATTTGGCGGAATTGAAACTGAGCGAGCTTTCTCGATTGCTAGCGGTGAGCCGACGACAGTTTCAAGCCTGGCTGGATGCCACATTCCCGGACAGGCCGTCGGTATGAAAACGGGGCGACTATCGCGCCGACAACGCGCGCTCGCGAATTGCGCGCCCGTGAGTGAGGAGCGGATTCGCGACCGTTCCATGCGCGTAGCGGTGCTCCGCGCTCGCGGCTCCAATGAATTTACGAATCAACAGAGCTTCGATGGCGCGGTGGCCGCGTTGGTTCGTGCTATCCCCATTCCGCCGGAGGCAGACGAATGGTTTTCCCGTAAAGAGCTGATCGCTCCTTCGAAATGGACGTGGAAGAAAACGGCGCGCAATCCAGCCGTTCTCGCGATCGGGATTGCGCTCGTGGTAATCGCAGGCGTGTTTG
>QHOQ01000023.1:10354-11716 GCA_003219355.1 Verrucomicrobiota bacterium | reverse complement strand
TTTTCTCCAAACGCGCGACGAAAGGCGAGGTGAGGTAAACCAAATGCGCGACCCAGTACATCGGATAAAGCCGCAGGAACCGGGCGCGATACCATGCCGCCCATGACACCGGCCCCTTCGCCTCCTGGCTCGCCGTCGATTGCATCAGGACCCAGCCACTTAGGATGATGAAAACGCCGACCGCATGGAAGCCGAGTCCAGAGAGCTTGACCCAGATGTATTTCAAGATAGTCGCAGCGCTGGCGGCGAAGCTGTGCCAATCGGCGGGCGGAAGTATCCCGTGCTCGAAGTAAGTCCGGAAGAAATGGAAGTAAACGACCACGAGAATGGTCAATCCTTTTGCCACATCAAGCCAGAGGAGTCGCTTCATCGCCGTTCGACTTAGCAGTGCGTGGGAAAAGTAGGAAGTAAGAAAGTCTGAAGGCGAAGTCAGACCGGATTGTAATATGGTCGTAATCATTTTCGGAGTCTCGGGGGCTGGAAAGACCACTGTTGGCCAGTTACTCGCGCAAGAGCTCGGCTGGCGCTTCTATGAGGCCGACGATTTCCACTCGCCGGCCAATGTGGAGAAGATGCGCCGAGGCGTTCCGTTGACGGATCAGGACAGATGGCCGTGGCTGGAGAGTTTGCGCGAGCTGATCAAACGGTGCGTTGCCACAGGAGAGGACGCCGTTCTGGCTTGCTCCGCGCTGAAGGAAGAATATCGCCGATATCTCCAGGTGAACGCTGAGGTGAAGCTGATTTTTCTTCGCGGAGAGTACCCTCTCATTGCCAAGCAACTCCGGCGCCGGCGCGGACATTTCATGAATCCAGGATTGCTTCAGAGTCAGTTTGCTGATCTGGAAGAACCGAAAGCTACAGAGGGTGCTATCGTGATCGAACTGGGGCGAGTTCCGCGCAAACTCGTGCAAGAGATCAAGAAAAAGCTACGACTCCGGCGTTGAACATTTGAGCTCGCCACCGGACGAGTCCATCGATTTGGCGGACCGGACTGGCAGAAGACAGTCGCATCCAGACTGGCATTCATAACCGAATGCATATCCGTAATCTTGTGAAAGGGCCGCTCCGAACATTTGTTGTCTGGTTGTCGATCTTCACTCTGTTGACCGTGACTAAGGTGGCGGAGGCGGGACCCTTCCGGGACTTTTTTAGAGCGGTAAGCCGCTCGATCGCGCACCCGGAAGCGAAGCTGCGATCGCACCGGAGCAGTCGCAAACAGAACAATGAGGCTCCGCCGAGCGATGCGTCGAATGATCAAACTTCGGGCGGCCCAGTCCCTGTAGCTGCGAATAGGCAAAACGTTAATGAAGCTCCGCCGAGTGACGCGTCGAATAGCCAGACTTCAGGCGGACCAGCTCCTGC
>QHOQ01000023.1:0-10280 GCA_003219355.1 Verrucomicrobiota bacterium | reverse complement strand
GGCAAACAAGGCTTAGTTACAAGCCCGTTCTCACCGGATAACGGTTACATCGACGTCCGCAGTTTTCCACCTGGAACCGAAGTCAAGGATCCTTACACAGGCAAGATTTTCCTTACGCCGTAACGATTTCTTTATAGCAAGTCAGACACGAACGCCGCTGGCCTAACGTTAACTCAGATTTCAGCTGGCGCGAAACCTGTCCGCATGGTCGCGGGCAAACTCTGCGAAGTCGGTTGCGGGATTACTCGTGACGTTTTCAATGTCGGATGTGACCGCGCTCCAACGGCTCTGTTTATTGATTGCGTGGAGCTCCATTATCGGCTCCACCTGCCACTGCGGCAGTCCGGCTTGGAGCATTCCGTCACGCGCGGCATCCTCCGGAACATCGACATATTTTAACTCACGACCCGCTGCCTCAGAAAGAATCCGCGCTACATCTGCGATCCCGAGCGCCGCCGGCCCGGTTAGCGTGTAAATCTTTCCTTCGTGCCCGTCGCTCGTCAGCACTTCCGCGGCAACACTCGCGATATCGCGGGTGTCGACAAAGCTCGCCGTCCCATTCCCCCATGGTAGATAGATCGAGCCGTTACGCGGCGAAAAGTGAGTAACAAAATTTTGCATGAAAGAATTCGGCCGCAAAAACGTGAACGCCAGGCCCGATTCGCGAATGTGTTGTTCGTTCGCGGCATGCCACTTTCCAAACGTGAACTGCGTCGCGTGATCGATACCTATGACCGAAAGCTTCACGATGTGGCGAATGCCGGCGCGTTTCGCGGCATCAACAAACGCATTCGTTACCTCCACCTGATTTGCTAGGAGCGGCGGCAGAAGGAAAACTTTCCCGACGCCATCTAGCGCGCCGGCAAACGAGCTGTCGTCTTCAAAGTCGAACGTCGCAAGCGCAATGTCGTCGTCGAACCGCTGTCGCGCTTTGGCTTGATCACGCACGCCAGCGCGGACCGCCGCACCCTGTTTGGAAAGTAGCTTCGCCACATCACGCCCGACCGTGCCCGTTGCTCCAGTTACCAAGACCATTTTCTCCATAAACTTTCGTTATAGCGAACCAGGGAATGCCGCAAGAGCGATCGCTGCTTTACCAGTGCAAGAGTGACGGACGGGGAAAGGCGCAAGTCGAGCTGAGCGAATGAAAGGCTAAAGTAAAACTTGAACCATTTTCATGGCGTTGAAGTTAGATGAAAATAACAACAAGGAAAGCGACTGGCGGTCGTTTCATTTTAGACAGGCGAGTCAACTAACTTGGGGCACGTTTCCATCGAGTAGCTCACGCGGGCACATAGATTGCATAGCCGCGCGGCGGCGCCCAGAGATCGACCCAGCCTGAGTCGTTAGTCCATTTTTCCCGTGGTACGCCGGCGTCGTCGCGGCCGCGCCAGGCGGCTGGCAAGAACCGCGTGTTCTCCCACCGCGTTTGGACCGACGCACCGTTCCAGGTGCCGCGGTTGTTCAGGACAAAGATTAGTCCACTTTGGTCGCCGAGCCCCGGACGTTGCATGATGTAGAGGTTGTCGTCGACGAAAAGCACTTGCGCCGGGCCGGCGGCATTTTGTTGGTGAATTTTGATGAGCGCATCAATGCCGCTTTGACTATTCCGTTGGGCGAGGTCCCAGTCGAAGTAATCCTGCCAGAAGACACACGGGTAACCTTCGTGCGTCAGGATGAACGCGTACGCCAGCAGCTTGTCATTGATAATGGGGCTGTCGCGCACCACATCGTGGTTCTCTACAAAGGTGACGGCCTGGGACGGTCGGTCCCACATGAGTACTCCGTGCTCCGCCAGGTTGCGGAGACTGAAACCGTAGGTGTCGCACAAATCCCGCAGGCGCCAGCGGAGCGGGAAGTCAAACGCGCCGACCGGATTGTCTGACCACGCATTGGTTTGATCGAGCCAATCATCAATCGTGCGTTCGCTGTCCCAGCATTCGCCGACCCCATACGGCTTGAAACTGACGCCGCCCCGCAGCGCGCGCAATTCCTGGATCGAGCGGACCATCCAGGCGCCGTAACCTTTGACCATGTCGTAGCGGAACCCATCGAAACCGATTTCTTCCAAAAGCCAGCGGGCGTAGCTGATGAGCTCCGTATAAACGAAGGGGGCGCGATGACAGAGGTCCGGCATGTCGCCGAAAGTGGCGCCGTCCCAGGTCTCGTAACGGCTCGGATGAAAGCAGGTCCAGTCACGGCGGAATTTGCCGCTTCCAGGTGTGAACTTCGTCCAGCGCGATTGACCGTCGATCGGATTCAGTTCCCGGGCATCAGCGCCGCTGTTGTGATTGAAGACCAGGTCGGCGTATACCTGGAGACCATGGGCTTGAGCGGAGTGAATCAGGTCTAACAGCTCGGCTTTGGAGCCGAACCAGGTGGGGACACCGCCTTTCTGATCGAACTGGCCCAGGTCGTAGTAATCGTAAGGATCGTACCCCATCGATTTCCAGCCGGCCGCCTTGTTTGCGGGCGGAAGCCAGAGGGCCGTGAAACCTGCCTGTGCGATCGACGGCAGGTTGGATTTGATTGAGACCCACCACTGATGCTCGCGGTTTTCCGCCTTGGGACAATCCCAATAAAAAGCCTGCAATATGACGCCCATAACTCTCGTTCCCTTTCTGCTTTGAGAGGCGTCGCCATGCTACACCTCGAATAATGCTGGACAAGCATCAATCGGAATTGTGCCGATGTTTCGAGGCGAAACGCGAGTGCCGCGGGAATGAAGCTAATGTCACAAATATCTTTGCTTTCTTGTGGCAGAAGCGGTCCAGGCCAATCTCGATAGCGCGGTTATACAACGTGACATTGCGCAGGTTTTGTCATTAACTCGATGTCCAACGCTCTAGTCGTGTCTGCGACCGGCGGGAGCAATATTGATCCCCATATGAAACGTAAGAATCTTAGCAAGAAAATCCGGCGGCTGGAAGCTCGCCTGCAAAAGGGTGCGAAGAAGCTCGCCAAGCTGAAACAGAAACTCGAAGCGGCAGCAACAGCCGGCGTGGCTAAGAAAGGAAGGAAACCGGCCGCCCGGGCTGATAAAGCAAGCGCAGCCAAAAAAGTGAAGAGAAAACTCAATCTGACGCCAGAGCGTCGTGCGGAACTTGCGGCGGCGATGAAAGCACGATGGGCTGCCAAGAGAGCGGCGGCCGACGCGAATACACAAACCACTTCGACTGAACAAGGGTTTGCGCCGAGACAGGATTCTCACCCGCAATAAAGCAGCCGCGCGACCGCAAGACGCTGTACATGTCCGGCGGCTCGCTCTCGGAGAGCGGAGACGCAAATTTTTGCACTTGCATCGCGATATATTTCGGTTAAATAGTTAACCAGATGGTTAAATATTCTCCAAAGACACTGAATCGGACTTTCGCGGCCCTGGCTGATCCGACACGGCGGCGCATCCTGGCGCACCTCGCGCGTGGCGACAAATGTGTCACCCATCTGGCGCGGTCACATGCAATGTCATTGCCGGCTGTCTCAAAACATTTGCGTGTGCTGGAAAAGGCGGGGTTGCTCCGGCGTCGCCGCTATGGGCGCGTGCACGAAATGCAGTTGGAAGCCAGGCCGCTGAAACAGGCCGCGCAGTGGGTGGAAGAATATCGCAAGTTCTGGGAGGGATCGCTCGATCGCCTGGCCGAGTATTTGGAAAAAGCGGACAAGCGAATTAGCAAGAAAGGAAAGAACTAGCGCGATGTGTCCGGTTTGCCTGACGAATGCAGTTTTGATCGCCGCCGGCGCAACGTCGAGCGGCGGACTGACTGCGTTTGCGATGAACAAGTTTCGTAAAAGAAACCAAACAAACGAAATCAAACGAGGCCAAAATGAAACGGAAAGAGATGAAACCCGAAATAGAAGCGAACCAAATCAATCATCCTAGAATCGTGTCACCGCAGGAGTGGGAGGCTGCGCGCCAGCAACTGCTCGTGAAGGAGAAGGAGTTGACCCGCGCCCGTGACGCGCTGGCCGCCGAGCGTCGGCGGATGCCGTGGCTGGCCGTGGAGAAGAATTACGAATTCGACGGACCCAAGGGCAAGGCGAACCTGCTCGACCTGTTCGATGGCCGCCGTCAGCTGATCGTCTACCGCGCCTTCTTCGAGCCCGGCGTGAAAGGCTGGCCCGAGCATGCCTGCATTGGCTGCTCCCTGGTGGCCGACCACGTCGCTCACGTCGCCCATCTGAACGCCCGTGACACCACTCTCGCGTTCGTTTCGCGGGCGCCGCAGACGGACATCGCGCGCGTGAAGGCGCGAATGGACTGGGAGATGCCGTGGTACACCATCACGGATAGCTTCGACGCCGACTTCGGCGTCGACGAGTGGCACGGCACGAACGCATTCATCCGCGACGGCAACAACGTGTTCCGCACCTACTTCATCAACAACCGCGGCGACGAGCAGATGGGGAGCACCTGGAACTACCTTGACATCACTGCGCTCGGGCGCCAGGAGGAATGGGAGGATTCGCCGGAGGGTTACCCCCAGACCCCGCCGTACGAGTGGTGGATCTGGCACGACGAACCAAACCCCTCTTAGAAACCGAGCCTGTCATATATGACCGCAATAACCACACCCTTCTCGGGCGGATGCGCTTGTGGCGCGATTCGCTACGAATCTACAGCAGAACCGGTGATGATGCTTCACTGTCACTGTCGAGATTGCCAACGATCGAGCGGAGGTCCGTTTTCGTCTTACGTGATCGTGCCGACGGAAGCTTTCAAGCTCTTGCAAGGCTCACTGCGTTTCCATGCCTCGCTCAGTGAGGCGGGCGGCAAGACCGATCGGGGCTTTTGCCCTGAATGCGGCTCGCCGATTCAAGTCAAGCCCGACGCGTTCCCTCACTTTGTCGCGATCAGAACTGCGAGCCTGGATGATCCGAGCTGGTTCAACCCGCAAGTAGATGTGTGGACATCAGACGCGCACCCATGGGACCACATGGATCCCGCGTTGCCAAAGTTCAAAAGGTATCCGCCGCAAACCGAATGAGCTGAAAATTTTTTTAGAGCCGTCGAAAACGTCGAACAAACAAAATTGGAGGAGGACAAAATGAAAATCGAAACAATGGAACCGAAAACAGAGCCGAGCGAAATGAATCCGTCTAAAATCGTGTCGAAAGCTCGGTGGCTTATCGCCCGGAAGGACCTGCTCACACGGGAGAAAGAATTGACGCGACTACGTGACGAAGTAAGCCGCCACCGGCGCGAATTGCCGTGGGTGAAGGTCGACAAGGAATATTTGTTCGAAGGACCGGACGGGAAAGAAACGCTGGCGGACCTGTTCGACGGGCGCAGCCAACTGATTGTGTATCACTTCATGCTCGGCCCGGGCTGGGAAGAAGGTTGCAAGAGCTGTTCGTATCTGGCCGATCATTTTGACGGCGCGAACTGGCACCTGCCTCATCGCGATGTCACGTTTGCGGTGATCTCACGCGCGCCGCTGCCGGAGATTCAGTCGTATCAAAAACGCATGGGCTGGCGCTTCAAATGGCTCTCGTCCCACGGCAATGACTTCAATTTTGATTATCACGTGTCGTTCACGAAAGAGGAAGAGAAGGAGGGTAGGGTTTACTACAACTACGAAATGCAGGACTTCATTAGCGACGAACTTCCTGGCCTTAGCGTGTTTTACAAAGACGAAAACGGCAACGTCTTTCATACTTACTCGACCTACGCTCGCGGCCTCGACGTATTGGTTGGCACCTACAATTTCCTCGATCTGGTGCCGAAGGGTCGCGACGAAAACCATGAGTCGACGATGGATTGGGTTCGCCGGCACGATCAGTACGATGCCTAAGCAGAAAGCGAGAAAATATGACTACGGAAAAAAATCTGACAGAACCGGTCGTCATCGAACGAACTGTTAACGCGCCGGTGGAGCGGGTTTGGAAGGCGCTCACCGATGTGGACGAAATGCGGCGCTGGTATTTCGACCTCAAGGAATTCAAGCCCGAGGACGGCTTTGAATTTGAATTCACCGTCGAGCACAAAGGCGTGAAGTATCACCATCTTTGCAAGATCATCGAGGTGATTCCGCAAAAGAAACTCGCCTACACCTGGCGCTATAAAGGACACGAGGGCGATTCATTGGTCACGCTCGAATTGTTCGCTGATGGCAACAAAACGCGCCTAAAGCTGACGCATGAGGGCTTGGAAACTTTCCCGAAACTTCCGCCGTTCGCCCGCAAGAATTTCATGGACGGCTGGACGCAAATCATCGGTTCATCGCTCAAAGAGTTTGTCGAGAGCGATGGTGCCGACCAAGGTTAAGGGAACAAAACGGATATTTTACTGACGAAAGAAACCTATGGCCCAAGCAGAAAAACTCTCACTTGAAATCAAACGTCTCATCAAAGCGCCGCGCGATCGGGTTTACGCCGCCTGGACCGATCCAGCCCAACTAAAACAATGGTTCGGCCCGGATAATGTCCAGACTCACGATTTAGTCGCCGACGTACGCGTGGGCGGAACGTTCCGCTGGGACCTCAGCAATTCGGAGGGGGAGAAAATGACGTGCCGGGGCGAATATCGCGAGCTGCACCCGGATAAAAAGATCGTCTTCACCTGGCAATGGCAAGACGACGAGGATTGGCAAGACCACGTCAGCATCGTGACGGTGGAACTCGACGACGCTGGCGGTGGCACCGAGCTTCGCTTGACTCACGAGCAATTGCCGAACGAGGAGTCGCGCGATGGACACACGCGAGGTTGGAACAGCGCCCTCGACAAATTTGAGAAATTAGTTGGCAGATAAATCGTAGACTAAGAACAGGAGGCAAAATGAATACTGAAGAAGTTGCAAAGAAAGTGGTGGAGCTAACCCGCAAGCAAGCGTGGAAGGAAGCGATCGATACGCTTTACTCGAAGGACATTGTCAGCGTCGAAGCGCGAGCGATGGAAGGTGGCTCGCCAGAGACGCGAGGCATCGATGGCGTTCGGGGCAAAACCGATTGGTGGGTCAACAACATGGAGACGCACAGCGTGAAAGTCAGCGGCCCGTTCGTCGCGCACGATCGCTTCGTGGTGCAGTACGACTTGGACGTGACAGACAAAAATTCGAAGAAGCGAATGCAAATGTCGGAAGTTGGCGTGTACACAGTCAAAGATGGCAAAATCGTGCGCGAAGAATTTCTGCCCTACGCGGGGAGCGAGAAGTAAAAGAAGTTAAACTTCTGGGTCGTTCGCGTTTGGTCGTCCAAAAATTTTCGGCGCGGTCCCGGGCTGCAATGTGCGTCACAACTGCAGCGCCCTGCGGAGATGGGGCACTAGACGTTTGCTGAACTCCACGGAGTCGCCGGCGGAGAGGTGCGACCATTCGGGACAATTGAAGCCGCTAAGCTCGGGATAATCTTCGTAGTAAATACCTGGGGCGCCGGTCTCCTTGATCAGTCGATCCCAAATTCCGGCGCGCGGCGTTTCCCGGTCTTCGAGTTTTTTTAGTTCTCCGCTGTGCGGGAAACGAACGAAGACGATTTTGCCTCCACGAGCCCGAAGTTTTTGCACAGCCGCGGCAACGTCATGAAAGCGGGCTTCGATTGCTGCGCCCATTTTTTTCCCAAAGTCTTCTCTCGGAATGTACGTCGGCGGCGGAGGCGGAGTAAAAAGCGGGAGCCAAATCTGTTGAATCCTTCTTTGCAGTTCGCTCCCCGGTCGCGCGCATTCCTCGATCATGCGGGAGCGCCGTTCCGGGTCCAAAGTGCCGAAATACGGCGGAAGCCGCGGCGGCACTTGCGCATAAGGACGATTGGGAATGGGCAGCCGTTTCAGCAGATCATCGAGAGTCAGCTCCTCCTGTTTGAGAAATGCGACATGCTCTTCCAACGGCATTGCCAGATATTGGCTGGCACGTTGCGCGGGGGTTTGAGTGTGGGACCGGCGCACCGCTTTTTCCCCGCGCTCCATCGGCGGCGTGCCCGGTGGCGCGACGAACAAGCGCGGCACGACACTGCAGACAATCGTGCCGTGAAAATTTTCGTCATTGGCGAGATCAGCCAACACCGGGTAGGCACAGCCTCCACCCATCGCCAGCTGGACGGGACGCTTGCCTAACCCTTTTTGCAACTCATCAAGATCGAGATCGAACCAGGCGCGTGAATCGCCGATGATGACGACGGACTCAGGTTTCACGCGCCGGCGCGTCATCGTCCAAAGATCCTCGTTATCGTTGAGGGTAGGACCGTAACCGATCGAGCGACAATAGAATTCCCACGCGCAGGTGCCAGCGATAACGATCAGCACAACGACGACTGTGATCCCGCGCCATGCCAGCCTTGGGATCGGCCGCTCGTATTCGAGAGGAGGACCACCATGCACGCTCTCGAATTGTGACGGCTTACGGAAGAACAACCGCGGCAGGCGGAGTCTGCGCTTAAAATTGGAAGTAGATGAAGGCATTGCTGTTTCCTTGAGTGAGAATGATGGCGCAGGCCATCAAGGCCCATGCGGCGGTCACGACCCAGCGCGGCAAACGGGTCACGGCCGTTTCGATGTTGCTATCGCGCAGCGACCAATGCACAAGAATCATGCCCGCGGTGACAAGCGCGATCTGTAACATTTCGCGTGTGGTAAGAATGGCGTCACCGTGCGCGTGTCCGCCAAACATGCCGCGCAGCATTCTTGCGGCGTTGGTAAAATCGGACGCTCGAAAAAACACCCACGCTACGCAAACGGCAACGTAGGTAGCGAACCCGGCGAGGAGTCGGGTGGTGAGATTGCTGGCCCACTCTTTGTTCTCAAAGAAGACGCGAATAACACGTTCGACGACGAGATAAGAGCCATGAAGCAAGCCCCAAACGACGAACGTCCAGGCTGCGCCGTGCCAGAGGCCACCCAGGAACATGACGATGACGAGGTTCGTCGCGGCACGGACTGGACGGACCTGATTGCCGCCGAGCGGAATGTAAAGGTAGTCGCGTAAGAATGTGGAAAGTGAGATGTGCCACCGCCGCCAAAAATCGGAAAAGCCAATGGCCGCGTACGGAAAACGGAAATTATCCTTTAGATGAAAGCCAAGGCAGAGAGCTGCCCCGATCGCGCAGGTCGAATATCCGGCGAAATCGAAAAATATCTGGCCCGCGAATGCCATGACGCCCAGCCAGGAATCGAGCGCGGCGAGCGGGCCGGCGTAACCAAAGATGCGATCGGCTGAACCGGAGAGCATCGTGTCGGCGAGCACGATTTTTTCGAACAAGCCGAGAGTCATGAGCAATAATCCCCAGAGAAACTGGCCCGCGCGCAAACCCGGTGGCCTGACAAGTTGCGGAAGAAAATCGCCGGCGCGCACAATTGGCCCGGCAACCAGCTGAGGAAAAAACGAGACGGCGAGGACGAAATCACGGAGCGATTTGGTCGGCTGCAACACTCCGCGATAAATATCGAGCGTATAAGAGAGAGAATGGAACGTGTAGAAGGAAATGCCGACCGGCAGAAGAATGTCGAGATGCGGTGGTTGATAAATGATGCCGATGCGCGCGAGCAGCCACTGAAAATTTTGCAGAAGAAAGTTCCCATATTTGAAAAACCCAAGCATGCTCAGGTTCATGCAGACGCTGCCAACCAACCAGACGCGGCGCGAATGGCGTTCTTTAGCCTTAGCGATTCGTTTGCCGAGCCAGAAATCCATAGCCGTCGTGGAAAAGAGCAGGGCGGCGAACGGTGGGTTCCACGCGCCGTAGAAAACATAGCTCGCGATCACGAGAAGATTTTTCCGCGCGTTCCAGGAACGCATACTCCAGTAGGCAGTGAGGACGACTGCAAAAAAGACGACGAACGTGAGCGAATTGAAAAGCATGGCCGGCGCGATTGCTTATCTAAGAAGGCATGCCGATGGCGAGTACATTTTGCGAGATTGAGCCTGATCTCGCGGCAAGAACGACTTCGAGGAGGGGATTAGTCGGGAGGGCTGGAAAAGTAAACGCGAACTTTACTTCCGGCCAAACACATCCCGCAGTTCGTCTTTGGCACGTTCCAAAAGGCGCTTCCGCTTTTTGGGAAGATTTTTGCCGGCGCGATTGATGTAAAAATTCAACATCGACATCGCTGATTGATACGGTGTGCCTTTGCGCCGTTTGCTGGTTTGCGCGGAACGTTTCAGGGACAGCGCGATCTTGTGGGGATCTTCCGATTTGAAAACCCTCCGTTCGAGATCGAGCGCGTTGCTACGCTTCGTAACCTTGGCCGACCATCGACGGTCCCGCTTTTCGCCTCCGCCACGGCTACGGCGGGATTTCGTCGATGATTTCTTCTGCGTCTTACTCATCCGATCCATTGAATTTCGCACGGCGGG
>QHOQ01000022.1 GCA_003219355.1 Verrucomicrobiota bacterium | reverse complement strand
CCTACAAGCTCTGATATTCATCTAGGCCATACGGTCATTTTTCGAAAACTTCGGCAGTTTCAAGATCTGGGTCACCAAGCGGTTCTCATCATCGGTGATTTCACGGGGATGATTGGCGACCCGAGCGGCCGTTCGGCCACGCGGCCGCAATTAACCCATAGAGAAGTAATGGCAAATGCCGCAACCTACCGAGAACAAGCATTCAAGATTCTCGATCCGGCCCGCACCGAAACCGTCTGCAATGGCGACTGGTTTCGAACGATGTCGTTCGAAGACGTCATTCGCCTGAATAGCCGCGTGACGCTGCAACAGATGTTACAGCGCGAAGATTTCCGGGCCCGGATCGATAATCAGCAATCGATTCGTGCCCACGAAATTCAGTACCCGATTATGCAAGGCTGGGACTCGGTTATGGTGAAAGCGGATGTCGAGCTTGGTGGGACCGATCAGCTTTTCAATATCCTGGTCGGGCGCGAATTTCAAAAGGACGAAGGCTTGCCGCAGCAAGTCGTTTTTCTTCTCCCCATTCTCGAGGGTTTGGATGGGTCCAGGAAAATGAGCAAAAGCCTCGGCAATTTCGTTGCCATCAACGAGTCCGCCTCAGATATGTTTGGGAAGTTGATGAGCATTTCGGACGAACTGATGGCGCGTTATTATCCATTGCTTATTGGGCAGGCACCGCCGACCGGGGCACATCCGCTTGACGCCAAAAAGCAACTGGCGTTCGAAATCGTCCAAACATACCACTCAACTGCTGTTGCGCGACAAACGCTCGATCAATGGGACACTCGCTTTAGCAAACGTGATTTAGAACATGCTGACCTGCCGATTTTTTCATCGACTGCACCGGGCGAGTTTGACGCCGTCACGCTCGTTTCGATTGTTTATCGGGAAGTATTCAACGTTCAAAAATCCCGCAGTGAGGCCTCGCGGCTCATTAAACAAGGAAGCGTGGAGCTGGATGGAGTGAAGATTCGCGACCCCAAGGCAGCGATCAGTCTAGTGCCTGGCCAGGTTCTTCGGCTCGACAAGAAACACGCGGTGCGAATAGCATAAACGCCCCGCGTACAACAAAAGAGCCACGAGAGTGGCACACCTTTCGTGGCTCTCCGAAACAAACTATGTTGTTCAAGCTGCAGCCGTTTGGAACATCGGCAAAATCGGCGCACGCTCAAGATAGCTTGCGGCGATTCCTTCGAAGTGCGCGCGGATGCTGCGCAGCTCGGCAGTCACAAACGTATCGACAAAGCGCAAGCGCCGGTCGAGCCAGGCAAACAGTTTGTTCCTGATCTCGTAGTGCACTGCAAGCGTGACCTCTGTGCAGTTTGGCCGGATCTCAGCGAAGTCAACGATTCCCATCAGGTTGATATTCCCGCCCACGGACTCAAACGTATACTGATCGGGCGAGTCGCTCTCGACCGACAGCAGAACCGTATGAGCTTCGAAACCGAGCGGACCGCGAAAGCTGAAATCAACGGTCTTAGACGAAGTCACGGTCGCCCTTGTCACCATAAGAAACTGCCGCCGATATGATTGAATGCTGGCAAGACGGGCTTTGCATTCCGCTAACGGCTGACTCATATGTAAGGTTTTTTGTAAAAGCATAGGAGTAAGGATTTTGTTGCCTTTAATTTTAGCAATGGCGATGCCATCCCAGTCTCGCCTAGGAAGCGAGTCGAAATGACGCACTCTTAATGTAAATCTTATTTACACTCGTGTATCGACGTGGACGAACTTAAGCTGTTCGCGTCGAATCGATCATCAATCGCCAGTCAATAGGAAAGTCAGTGAAATTTTCAGTTAATCCAGTAAATATGGGGACATCGACGATTTTCTTTAAAATGTCGAGGTTGGTCACAGATGCGATATCGCTCGGCTCAGGAACGCCATTTAACACAACCCCGAGGCAACGAAGCCCGTGCTCAGCAATGCTCCGCACTGTCAGCGCTGTGTGATTAAGGCACCCCAGCCGGTTCTGCGCTAGCACGAGCACCGGCAAGGACATCTCGACGGCCAAATCGCTCACAAAATAATCGGAACGAATCGGCACCAGCCAACCGCCGACTCCTTCCACGACGACGTGCTCAACTCGATTCTGAAGAGCGTGAAACGCAGCCAGGACCCGCTTGAGATCGATGTAGGCCTCCTCCATGAGACTGCCAACAAGAGGCGCAGCCGGTGTCTTGAGCCAGACCGGGTTGATCTCCTCAATCCTCACCCCTTCACTGCCGGCAGCGAGCAGAAACTCTGCGTCGCGACGATCTCCGCAACAGATCGGCTTCATTCCGGCGCAGCGTCTGCCTGAGGCGCGCAACAAACGCAGGATCTGGACCGCCGTGTGCGTCTTGCCTGCTCCGGTGTCTGTCCCGGCAATGAAAAGGCTCACGCGACCTGCTTTGCGCGCTCTGACGTCGCGCGATTCCCGCTTATCGTTTGTACCATTGATCGAAAAATTTTCGCGCCATCTGCGCTATCGAGTCGCAAATCGGAAGCACGATCAGGGTGAGGCATCAGGCCGAAGACGTTTCGCTCGCGACTGCAGATGCCCGCGATATTTTCAACAGAACCATTCGGATTGGCCTCGGGGCCTATCCGACCTCGGCTGTCCGCATAACGCAAAATCACCTGTCGATTTGCATTGAGCTCGCGCAACGTCTCGGCGTTAGCGAAAAAGCAACCTTCGCCATGCGCAACCGGCAAGCGGAGAAGCGTTCCTTTTTGGCAACCGTGAGTGAATGGCGAATCATCCACTTCCACCCGTGCCGTGATCATGTCGCACACGAACCGCAGCGAACGATTCCGCACGAGCGCGCCCGGTAAGAGACCCGCTTCGCATAGAACTTGGAAACCGTTGCATGTACCAAGCACAAGCTTGCCCGCGCGCGCGGCCCTTACTACAGCTTGCATAATCGGAGAAAAACGAGCGATAGCGCCGCAGCGGAGATAATCCCCATAGGCGAATCCCCCTGGGAGAACGATGGCGTCAAAATCATCAAGTGACGTCTCCTTATGCCAGACGTATTCAGCGCGCAGGCCATCAAGGCTGTTAACCGCAGCGACGCAATCCTGATCGCAATTTGAACCGGGAAACTGAATGACGGCGAATTTCATTTGTTCCTTTTTCGTTTTACCGACTCGTCCTTCTGTAGCTCGTAGTCTTCGATCACCGGATTCGACAGCAAATCGCGGCAAAGGCCGTGCAGCCGCGATTCGAGTTCGCCATTTTTCCCGTCGAGGTCGATCTCCATATACTTTCCGATTCTGACGCTGCGCACCTCCGGCATTCCAAGATGCCGCATCGCGTCGCGGACAGCGTTACCTTGTGGATCGAGCACCGCGGCCTTTGGCATCACGACGACTTTCACTTTCATCGCCTCACAATATTTGCGGCTCATCGCGGAACAAGCGGAATCCGGAATTCATGCTTCCCGAACGACGTCTTTGGGGTTTTTGTCTTCACGCAAGCCCAGAAAAACCGGCTGGCGCAATTTTCCGTCCCGTGTCCATTCAGCGAATTTAATCTCACAAACGAAGACTGGATTAATCCATGTGTATTTTCGCATTTCCGATGGGGTGATTCCTTGCACCCATTTTCCGTCCTGTTTGAAGGGAAGGTCTACAAACGGGCAATCGTCGCGCTGCTCAGCTCGGAATTGATTGTGTAAAATCGACAATGATTTTGCGGTAAATCCGGTTCCTACTTTACCGGCGAACATCAAGCGATTGCCCGTGTAATAACCGACAAGGATCGCGCCGAAATGTTTGCGGGACCCGGCTGGCGGGGTGTACCCGCCGATGACGAATTCCTGCTCGTTCACACACTTGAGCTTGATCCAGATGCCGCTGCGCCGCCCCGGTTCATAAACGGAATTGCGCAGTTTGCCGATTAGCCCTTCGAGGCTGCGGCGTTTCACTTCGGCCAATAAGGATTTTGCATCGCTGCCAATCTCGCCTGAGTAGCGGATCAGGTCCCCAGCGCCTTCACAAATTTTTGCCAGCAACTGCTTGCGCTGAATGAGCGGAACGTGAAGGAGACTTTTCCCGTTGAGCTGAAGCAGATCGAACACATAAAAGCGCACCGGCGATTTGCGGCCTTCGATTTCCAACGCCTGGAGCAACTGAAACGAGGAGCGGCCTTCCTCGTCCAGAGCGACTACTTCGCCATCGATCACGCATTCGTCGACCGACAATGCCTTGATTGCAGTGGCAATTTCACCAAAGCGACTGCGCAGTTCATTTCCGTTACGCGAGGTGAGATTGACTTTGCCGTCGTCTTTGATGGCGCACGCGCGGATGCCATCAAACTTCAATTCGTAACTCCAATCCCCGCTCGATGGAGACTTCTCCACCAATCGCGGCTTCATTGGTTGAATGAAGCGTGGTTTAGCACTCGGTAAATCGGCGAGCTTTCCTGCGTAATCTGAAGTTGGTTTATTAGGTCGGAGGTGACCCGCGGTGGCAGGATCGCCCCCTACCTCTTTTTTTTTAAGTGCGGCTTTGATGCGCGTGCGGAGTATCGATTTTGCGCCAGATGTAGATTGCTTCGTAGGTTTATCGCGATCTGATTCCCATTCAGCATCGCGATCTCCTGCGATCTGTTTCATTGTCCGTCCGGTCTTTGCCGATTGATCTTCGAGCTTTTTAGAAGGCGGATGCGTGCTTGCGCCGGTTTTCAGAAGGAGCCATTGGTTCTTTTCTGAATCGCTGCGAATCCGAACGAGCGTCCATTCCCCCTTCGCTTTTTTTCCGTCGAGCACCAGATGTAATTTGCCATCGCGTAGCGATTTAGAAGGCTGTTCTCCGTAAACGTAATACGTGCCGCGGTCCCAGACCATCACTGTACCACCACCATAATTTCCCTCTGGGATCACACCCTCGAAGTCTTCGTATTCGATAGGATGATCTTCGACTTCCACCGCGAGATGTTTTTCACCTTGGACCCAGGGAAGCCCTTTCGGCACGGCCCAGGATTTCAACACGCCTTCCATCTGTAGACGGAAGTCATAATGCAAGCGGCTGGCACCGTGTTTTTGAATGACGAAGCGCGATGAGCCTTTCACACCTTTGGGTTTCGGCTTGCCCCCTTTCGGCTCGGACGTGCGCCTGAAATCACGTTTCGTTTTATAAGTTCTTAGACCCATTAGCTCTTGCTAGAGACGCTCCGCGAGCGTCGATCTCAATCTACCAAACGATGGTCATAGACTGCCGCTACAATTTCAACTTGGAAGCTTGCTAGACTTCCGCTGGAATCGGCTCCCCCACCAAGTAGCGAGTAAAACGTCGAATCAAAATGTTCTCGCCAAGCTCCGCGATCTTTGCGTTCAGGAGTTCCTTAATCGTTTGGTCGGGATTTTTGATAAAACCCTGTTCCAGCAAACAGACGGTGCTGTAAAACTTGTCGAGCTTGCCTTCAACAATCTTACTGACCACGTTCGCGGGTTTGTCTTTCACCTGCGCCTCGTAAATGGCGCGCTCCGCTTCGATCATCTTCGATGGCACCTGTTCCCGGCTCACGTAAAGCGGATGCGCCGCGGCAATATGTAATGTGATGTCTTTTACGAAATCGCGAAAATTCTCGTTCCTGGCCACAAAGTCAGTTTCGCAATTCACTTCCACGAGCACGCCGACTTTCCCTTGCAAATGAATGTAAGAAGCTACAATGCCCTCTTTCGTCGCGCGCGAGGCTTTTTTCCCGGCGCTGGTGATACCTTTCATTCGCAAAATTGCCTCCGCTTTTTCGAGGTCTCCGCCGCTCTCGGCCAGGGCGCGCTTACAATCCATAAACCCGGCGTTGGTTTTTTCGCGCAGTTGTTTCACGAGCTGAGGGTTGATTTCCATAAAACGAAGCACCAAATCGTTGAAGTGTTAAGCCGTTGGAGCGTTGGTGGATAGTGCCGAGTTGAATCTCTCAACTCTCACCCAACGATTCTCCACATTTTCCTACGCAGACACGCCCGCCATTTCGACCTGCTCGCGAATTCGAGTTTCGCCGCTCGCCGAAACAATGGCGTCCACCAACTTTTGCAGAATCACGCGAATGGCACGAATTGCGTCGTCGTTTCCGGCGATTGGATAATCGATCATCTCGGGATCCGCATTGGTATCGACGATCGCGACGACTGGAATACCAAGACGTCGTGCCTCATTGACCGCGTTTTGTTCGCGTGTGGTGTCGATCACGACCAACGCATCGGGCAACTGCGACATCTCGATTATTCCATCGAGATTGCGCCGGAGTTTCGCAGCCTCTCGATTCAATGCCGCCAATTCCTGTTTTCCCATTTTTTTGTATTCCGCCGATTGCTCGATTTGTTCGATGTATTTCAACCGGCCGATGCTCTTGCGGATAGTCGAGAGATTGGTCAGCGTCCCGCCAAGCCAGCGCTGATTGACGTAAAATTGTCCGCAAGCCAGGGCCGCTTCTTTCACGGCTTCTTGCGCCTGCTTCTTGCACCCCACAAACAAGATTTTCCCGCGGCGGCGGGTCACCTCCTGCAAAAATTCGGTCGCCCGATGCAATTGCTGCACGGTCTCGTCGAGATTGATGATATAAATTTGGTTCCGCTGCTCAAAGATAAACGGCTTCATCTTTGGGTTCCAGCGCTTGGTCTGGTGTCCAAAATGGACACCGGCTTCCAAAAGCTCAGGCACTAATTCTGGTGTATCAGCCATAAACAAATCGCGCCGGCCGACCGGCACAGCGGACGAGGAAGATGCTACAACGGCTGCCGAAGTGCAACCCGCAAATTCGCTGTCTTCTAGACGTGCAAATCAATCAGGATTTCTTCTCGCTGTAGCGCGCTAGAACCCAACAAAAATCGGACAGGCGATTGAGGTAGCGGAGAATTTCAGGATTCAAATCCTTCAACGCGGCGACGTGACGTTCTGCATGTCGCGCTATTGTGCGCGCGAAATCGAGTGCCGCCGAAACGACCGTTCCACCGGGGATTACCCAATCTTTCGGATAAAGCGATTTGTCTTTTTCAAGATCAACAATCACCCCACCGATGCGATCGACCATTTCCGCGCTCGTAAGTTTGAACTCGTCTTTCACGTAACGATCGATGTCTTCACGCGCAGTCGCGAGTTCACCCATCACGACAATCAAATCCTTTTGTACCAGCAAAATCTGTTCGGAAATGGAGGCATTTCCAGAAAACGCGCGCGCGAGGCCTAACGCAGCGTTCAGTTCATCAACGCAACCGTAGGCATCCACACGCGAATCGCTTTTGGAAACGCGTCGACCGTACATGAGCGAGGTTTCGCCTTTATCGCCGGTCTTAGTGACGATCGACATCGGCGGCGATTCGAGTACCAGAATGCTGGGGTCGCGGGCAATTCGTGACGCCCATTACTCCACGTTCCGTCACTTCATTTGCTGCGTGTTACCCGATGGCCGGCTGCGCCTCGGCTTCTTCCATGACAGGCGCATCAATCTGTTCGCCAAGTTCGACAAGCTTGATCTCGCGGTGCTGAGGAAATCCGGTGCCTGCAGGAATCAAATGGCCCATGATGACATTTTCCTTAAATCCGCGGAGACGATCGACTTTGCCAAGTGTCGCCGCCTCGGTGAGCACGCGGGTTGTATCCTGGAAAGAGGCAGCCGAGATAAAGCTATCGGTTTCGAGCGAAGCTTTCGTGATCCCGAGAAGCACAGGCGTGGCTTCGGCCGGCTTTCCACCTTGCTCAACCACGCGCTGATTCTCTGCTTCAAAATCGAGTCGATCGACTTGATCGCCCCAAAGCAACGAAGTATCGCCGGGATCGGTGATCTTTACTTTGCGCAACATCTGGCGCACGATGATCTCGATGTGTTTGTCGTTGATCTCCACGCCTTGTAGGCGATAGACCTCCTGCACTTCATTGACTAAATGTTCCTGCAGGTCCTGCGGCCCGCAGACTTCGAGGATTTCATGAGGAACAACCGGTCCTTCGGTCAGCTGCTGACCTTTCTTCACGAAATCTCCTTTGAAGACGATGATATGTTTCGTGAGCGGGATGAGATGTTCTTCCTCGGACCCAGTTTCTGGGTCCTTCAAAATGAGCCGTCGCTTCCCGCGAACTGTTCCGCCCATCTCGACTATTCCATCGATCTTGGCGATCTCAGCGGCGTCCTTAGGTCGACGCGCTTCAAACAATTCGGCCACGCGCGGAAGGCCACCGGTGATGTCCTTCGTCTTGGCAACTTTCCGCGGCGTTTTTGCGAGCAATGCGCCAGCGCGCACTTTTTGTCCTTCTTCGACGATCACATGCGCGCCCGCAGGGATGGAATAACTCGCGAGGACTTCTTTTTTGTCACCCACGATAACAATCTGCGGGTGTAAATCTTCCTTATGCTCGATGATTACCGTGCCCATGAGGCCGGTTGCTTCATCGACATCACGCTTGATCGTCACACCAGCGATCATATCACGGAATTCGATCTTGCCGCCCTTGTCGGTAAGAATCGGCACGTTGTACGGATCCCACTGCACGAACGTCTCGCCTTTCTTAACTGAGGCGCCGTCGTCTTTGGAGATCATTGAGCCGATAACCACATTATAACTCTCGAGTTCGCGGCCCTCCGCGTTGTGCACGCTGATGGAGCCGTTTTTATTCAAAACGATCCAGCTACCGTCGAGTGCCTGCACAGTTCGCAGCTCGTTAAAGCGAACGTTGCCATCGTTTTTCGCCTTGATGATCGGTTGCTTGAAAGTTTGGCTGGCCGTGCCGCCGATGTGAAATGTCCGCATCGTCAACTGTGTTCCAGGCTCGCCGATTGATTGGGCCGCAATGATGCCAACTGCTTCGCCAAGTTTAACGAACTGGCCCGTTGCAAGATTCCGCCCATAGCACATTGCACAGACGCCGCGACCGCATTCGCAAGTAAGCACTGAGCGAATCTTCAAACTTTCCACGCCGACGCGCTGAAGTTCTGCGGCGATCTTTTCATCAATCAACTGGTTCGCCTTAACGATTTTCTTCTTCTTCTCCACGGGGTCCGCGATGGTTTCGCAGCTCACGCGACCGATGATCCGCTGGGCCAGATCGACAACCTCCTCGTCGCCCTCGTAAATTGAGCGCACCACGATCCCATTTACGGTGCCGCAATCCTCTTCGTTAATGATCACGTCCTGCGACGCGTCCACCAGCTTGCGAGTAAGATAACCCGAATCCGCGGTTTTGTGCGCCGTGTCGGCAAGACCCTTGCGCGCGCCGTGGGTGGAGATGAAATACTCGAGCACGGTGAGACCCTCGCGGAAGTTCGACGTAATTGGGCGCTCGATAATTTCTCCCGAGGGTTTCGCCATCAAACCACGCATGCCGGCAAGCTGCCGCACCTGTTGTCGGTTGCCGCGCGAACCTGAATCGACCATTAAGTAGACAGGATTGAGCTCCTTCCGTCCCTCGTTGTGTTCAAGGGTGCGAAACATTACACTGGAAATTTCATCTCCGGCGTGTGTCCAGATATCGATGATCTTGTTGTAACGCTCGCCGTCGGTGATAATACCTTTGCGATATTGCTGCTCAACCTGCCGGATTTGTTTGTAAGCGTTTTCGAGCTCGGTTTGTTTCTCTTTCGGAATGATCATGTCCGAAATCCCAATCGAGATGCCGGCTTTGGTTGCTTCGGCAAAACCGAGTTCTTTCAATTTGTCCAACGTCGCAACCGTTTCGGCCGGGCCAGCAATTTGGTAACAGCGCCAGATAATATCGCTAAGTTGTTTCTTGCCCGCGGCCTTGTTAAAAAATCCTAACTGTTTGGGCCAAATCTGGTTGAAGATGACGCGGCCCGCCGTGGTCTCAAGTATCTTTAACTCGGCATTTCCAAAGGTCGTTTGCTGGCCATGATCAGGATTCTTGATCCGGATGCGATCGTGCGTCCGAACGCTTCCTTCGGCCATGGCAAATTCCACTTCGATTGCATCAGAAAAAAGCGGAAGACGTCCGTCGGCATCACTTCCGGCCGCTCGCCGCGGATTCTGCGTGAGATAATAGCAGCCAAGCGTGATGTCCTGGGACGGCGTCGTAATTGGCTTACCACTTGAGGGAGAGAAAATATTATTCGGGGCGAGCATGAGCATGCGCGCTTCCATTTGCGCTTCGACCGAGAGCGGCACGTGCACGGCCATCTGATCGCCGTCGAAATCCGCATTGTACGCGGTACAGACCAGCGGATGGAT
>QHOQ01000109.1 GCA_003219355.1 Verrucomicrobiota bacterium | reverse complement strand
TCGTCATTCGAGCTTCGTCATTTCTTTCGTTTGTGAATGACCAGTTTATTGCCGTCTGGATCCCGGAATTGTGCCATCCAACAAACTGGCGTCTCGGTCTTTTCCATGTCAAAAGAGACGCCGCGCTCTTTCAGCTTCGCGATCGCCGCGTCGATGTCGTCCACTTCGAATGCGACCGTCGTTCCATCACGTGATGGTTTCCACGCCGGATGGCAGCCGACCCCGATCGTAGTTGGGCCCAGATCGTATTCCACCCAGGCACCTTCCATTGCTGTGTGCGTGGGTTTTAGCTCTAGCGCTTCCTGGTAAAATTTTCGCGCACGCTCCGCATCAGAAACGGCGATGGCAACGAAGGCTACTTCGTTTGTGATCATTTGCAGATTCCTTTCTCGTTTTCAGGTTTTAATTTGTGGATGATTAATTTGTTTCCGTCCGGATCTTGCACAACCGCCATGTGACAACACGGCGTTTCGAATGGCTCCGCGGCAAAGCGAACATGGCGGTCCCTTAATCGGTCGATCGCCTCATCAAAATCTTCCACTTCAAATGCCGCGCCTGTTCCTTGGTCGGACGGCGTCCAGGTGTCGCTCACGTTCGCAATTGCCAGCGTATCTTCGCCGACGGCGTATTCGATCCACTTTCCGCCCATCATTTCATCCGAAGTTCTTAAGCCGAGCACCTCTTCATAAAACGGACGCGCTCGTTCGATGTCTGTGACCGGAATTGCGACGAATCCAATGGCTTTGATTTTCATGTTCGCGTCTTTGCTTGCTGTTGCTTAAACCAATCAGTCAGCAGCCGCACCACTTTCGAATCGAAAGGAGCACTCTTTCCGCTGAATGCGTCTTGAATGCTTAGGTAATGTTGAAATGTGTCTCCCGGATGATTCGCATTCACATAAGCCGCGATCAATTCGTGATCTTCGCGGCTCATGATCCAATCGTACTGGCCATGCAAAACCAGCGTCGGCACCTTCACGCGCGACCACGCCGCCGCGAGGTTAAGATTTTGCAGTTGCTGATAAAACGCGAGTGGTCGGCCGTAAAGATGAGCGTGATCTTTTCCTTCGGGCCACAGCGACGCGAGCTTCGGGTGCTCGCGCAAGATTTCATCGATCGGTTTGTTCTTGATCAGCCAATCATGATAAAGCGTCGACGCGTCTTTCATGCGAGCGTTTACTTCGGCGGGAGACTTACCCATCAGGGCGAATCGGCGCCGCTCGATTTCGAGCATGTGCTCGAACCACGTCTTCACCCAACCGCCGACTGCGACGTAACCGCGCACTTGTGCTTGCTCGGAGGCAGACTCCGCAACTAAAGGCCCGAATCCGCCGCCGTTGCTGATACCGAGGATGTAAATTTGATTGGTGTCGATGAACTCGTAATTCTTTAACGCGTGAAAAGCCGCGCGATAACCTGCAAGCTCTGATTCAAAATCGGTGTCAGAACAAACGCCTTCGCTGTCACCGACGCCTTGCTTGTCGACTCGAAACAGAGAGAAGTCTGGCATTTGCGCCAAACCACGGAATACCATCCCACTTGCATCTTTCGTGTCTTCGGGCGCTTCGACCGAATCGCAACTGAGCCATCCGGCCACAAAAATCACAGGAATCTTTCCCTTGGCGTCGCGTGGCTTTGTGATGATCGTCCGCAACCGCTCGCCATGTGCTGCCTTAACGAAATCGTAAATTACGTCGACCTTCGGATAAGACTCGCGCGACGTTCTTGTTTTTCGCGGAAGTTCATCGCCCGCGACTGTTGCCACGAGCATCAATGCAAAGGCGATAGTTGATCCAATCTTCATTTAGCCTCCGCTGCTTTGACCACTTTCTTAGCGGCATCCGCGAGGTCATCCGCCGCGATCAACGTCAAGCGACTTTCTTTCAGCAACTGTTTCCCCTTCTCGACATTTGTTCCTTCAAGTCTCACCACTAGTGGCACCGACAGTTTGACCGTTTTCGCCGCGTTAATGATCCCTTGGGCGATGACATCGCACTTCATAATCCCGCCAAATATGTTGACCAGGATTGCCTTTACCTTTTTGTCGGAGATCAGAATTTTAAACGCTTCGGTCACTTGTTCCTCCGTGGCACCGCCGCCGACATCAAGAAAGTTAGCTGGCTCGCCGCCATAAAACTTGATGATATCCATGGTGGCCATGGCTAGACCGGCGCCATTCACGAGGCAGGCGATATTTCCGTCGAGCCCGATGTAATTGAGCCCGTGCTTCGAAGCTTCAACTTCGCGCGGATCTTCCTCGGCAATGTCGCGCATCGCTGCGATCTCCGGATGACGATAAAGCGCGTTATCATCGAAATTAAATTTCGCATCGAGCGCCAGCACGTCGCCCTGCGTTGTAACTACCAGCGGATTCACTTCAACCATCGAGCAATCGGAAGCAATGAATGTGCGATAGAGCCCTTCGAATAATTTCGATGCACTTTTTAGCTGTGACGATTCAAAGCCGAGTTGCTTCGCCAGTTTCCGCGTCTGAAATGATTGCAGACCGGCAAGTGGATCAATTTGTTCCCGAATGATTTTCTCGGGAGACTCCGCGGCGACGGTTTCAATTTCGACGCCGCCTTCCGTGCTCGCGACAATTACTGGCGCGGCTGTGGCTCGATCGAGCAGAATCGCAAAATAAATTTCGCGCGCAATTTCGGCCGACTCGGCAACGAGCACTTTGTTTACGACACGACCGGCAGGTCCGGTTTGATGGGTGACAAGAGTCTGGCCGAGCATTTTCGACGCGATCTCACGCGCATGTCCCGGCGATTTGGAAAGATGAACGCCGCCCTTGAATCCATTTTTAAATGTCCCCTTTCCTCGTCCGCCGGCGTGAATCTGCGCCTTCACGACAAGGTCGACACGTCCCAACTCGCTCGCGATTTGCTCTACTTCATTGAGTGTCGAGGCGACTTTGCCTCGCGTGGTCGCCACATCGAATTTTTGGAGCAACTCCTTGGCTTGATACTCGTGAATGTTCATCTGTTTTGCCGGCGCGACAGACCGTGCAATTAGCTCGCGTTATGGATCACAGCAACGGTTTTCCTGTAATGACAGGTCTCGCCCGGCGAGATCTTCCTCTGTCCGCTCCGACCCGACCCGCACTATGATTTCCGTTCCTGTCCGAGAAGAGTTCCGACCGTGCGTTGCTCCGTTGGAGGTTCGAGCGCGTTAACGAATTTCCGAAAACGCTGGGAAAACACTTCGGGTCGAAGCTTCCAGTAGTGGGCGATTCCAGGGGCAGCGACGTAATGGAGAAGAAGGCCGCGCCAACCCTCCCAGAGCTGCCGATCCATTAGTCCATATACATAATGAAAATGGATTGTTTCGAACGCCTTCAAGAATTGGTAGGCGGCGTGGAAAAAGCGCGCCTGATCCTGGGCCGAGAGCGCGTTGAGATCCTCCAGGCCTACGCGCCAGATTCGTTCCAGATCCGCGTTCTCCATCAAAGGCTTGGTCACATCGCGCAGGGCTGTGGCCGCGGAATCTTGTGTGGCGAGCTTGGCCACACGCGTACTCCGGTGCACTTGAATGCCGAGATACAGCACCGACAAAACGACCGCGATCGAGCTAACCAATTGCGAGACCGCGTTGATCGCTTCCCAGTTCATCTGATTTCTGATCGCTGATTTCTGATCGCTGACTTCAAATCAGTTCGGTGCCTCCTTAACTTTCAGGACGATTTTGCCAAGCGTGTGATGTGTTTCGATTTGCTGGTGCGCTTTGCTCGCGTCGGCCAAGGGCAACGTTTGCGAGACAATCGGCTTCATTTTCCCGGCCTCGATTAGTTTGGTGAGCTCTTCGAGCACGTTCGCGTCCGGATGCGCTCCTAATCGGGAACCGCGAATGCCGTGCTTGGCGCACTCCGTTTGGTCGGGTTCGTCCGTGATTGAAACGATGATGCCCCCTTTCTTCACCACGCCGTAGGAACGAGCGAGCGCTTCCGCGCGGACACAATTGAGGACAACATCGACATCTTTCACCATGTCTTCGAACTTCGTGGTCGTATAATCGATCGCTTGATCGACCTGAAGTTGCTTGAGCAAATCCTGGTGCGCAGTGGATGCCGTCGCAATCACTTTCGCACCACGCGCTTTCGCGATTTGAATGGCGAAGCTTCCCACCCCGCCCGAGCCGCCGTGAACCAGTACCGTTTGGCCGGCGTTTAGTTTCGCCTCGTCCACCAAAGATTGCCACGCAGTCGTCGCGGCCAACGGCACGGCTGCCGCTTCTTCAAAATTAATGTTTTTTGGCTTGAGCGCAGTTTCGGATTCTTTCGCAATCGCGAACTCGGCATAACCGCCGCCGCGCATGACCGACAAATAAGAATAAACTTTGTCGCCGGCTTTGAATTTCTTCGCGTTGGCGCCAGTCTTCTCGACGACGCCCGAAATGTCATAACCGATGATCGCGGGGCGATTGTCCATACCGCGTTTGGCAAACATCCCCTGCCGCACGTAGCTATCGACTGGATTCACCGCCGCGGCCATCACTCGGACCAGAATTTCGTCATCCTTCGGCTCCGGCCGCGGTGCGTCTTCGTATTTCATCACTTCTGGTCCGCCGAATTCGTGGACCACCATCGCCTTCATCACAGCATTCGCCGCCTGAGCTGCGGCAATCACCGTGATTGTTAACCCAACACAGCAAACAAATGTCCTTTTCATAATGGATTCTGATTCGACTTACATCCGATACGCGATTCGCGCTTGCGCGAGGTTAATTCGCCTCGTCGCGAGCCTTCAACACGATCTTCCCGCGAGCATGACCCGTGTCCGCCTTTGTCTGGGCGTTAGCCGCATCAGCCAGAGGAAAAGTCTGGGAAACAACGACTTTAATTTTCTTTTCATCGATCAGCCTTCCTATTTGGGCAAGCTGATCGCCGTTAGATTCGGCCTCCAGGGATACGCCGCGAATGCCGTGCTTGTCCAGCTGCGCCTGATCGACACGCCCAACAAGGCTGACCAGGAATCCGCCTCTCTTCACGATCGGATATGATCGCGCCAGCGTCTCGCCGCCGACACCATCAACGACCACATCGACATCTTTCACCATGTCTTCGAACTTCGTGGTCGTATAATCGATCGCTTGATCGACCTGAAGTTGCTTGAGCAAATCCTGGTGCGCAGTGGATGCCGTCGCAATCACTTTCGCACCACGCGCTTTCGCGATTTGAATGGCGAAGCTTCCCACCCCGCCCGAGCCGCCGTGAACCAGTACCGTTTG
>QHOQ01000021.1 GCA_003219355.1 Verrucomicrobiota bacterium | reverse complement strand
TCGGTACGACTGCGCGTTGAGCAACTCATCGAGCGCGTCGAAGCTGCGCGGGTCCCCCGGTTCTCCGCTGATCCGGGCTAATGCCTTTTCGATTGCCTGCTGCACTTGCGGTGCTTCCGCGCACCGGCGCTCGAGACGTCGCTTGATGATTTCCTTTTCCCGGATGCGCTCCGCGATGCGCTTTGGATCGGTTTCGGTGCGTTTCGGTAAATATTCGAGCGCGGTCAGAATGCTTTGCACTTCCGCGTAAAAGTCTTCGTCCTTATGTTCGGCCAGGTTCTCTAAGGCGATCCCCAGAACGTAACGATACGTCCCCGGCGCGATCGGCAGTCTGCGATCGCCGTAGCGAAGGTAAAAGGTGCCCTCCTCAAAGTGGACTTGGAGCTCGCCGCGCTCGAGAACGCGCCCGTATTGATCACTCAAGATTGGCAACAGAACTTTGTCGCGCAGATCCGATTTCAGCGGATGCCAGTCGATATCGAAATAAGGCGCGTATCTTGAGCTGGGCCCATTTTCGAGCACATCCATCCACCACTGATTGAGTGGCTCCGCGATCCCGACGTGATTCGGAACAAAATCGACCACCTGACCCATCGAATGCGCGTGTAGTTCCGCAATCCAGGAGTCGTACTCCTCCCGAGAGCCAATCGCCGTGTTGAGTTTGTTGTGATCGGTAATGTCGTAGCCGTGCAGACTGTCCGCTCGCGTCTGAAAATAAGGTGAGGCATAAGCATCACTGACACCCAGCGCGTGTAAATAGGGCACGATCTCGCGCGCTTGGGCAAAAGTGAACCAGCGGTTGAACTGCAACCGGTAGGTCGAGCTAGGAATGCGCGGATGCGGTCTTTCTGTCATATCGATCGCAGCCGAGGCACGGTTCGAATGAGGAAATCCCAAACGCGTGGCAGCGCAGCGCAATTCTTTTTCATTCGAGCTTGGTCATTCATTCGACATTCGACATTCCCGCTTCGTCATTTGCCTTCACATCTTTTCTGGAACTTTGATTCCAAGAAGATCCAGCCCGCGTTGTAAAACGCGCCCGCTAAGATCGCACAGCGCTAGACGCGAACCGCGGACTGGTTCGTCCGATTTCAAAACCGGGCAGGCTTCGTAAAACGTGTGAAAACTATTCGCGAGCTCAAACAGATAATTTGCCAGAATGTTCGGGCGAAAATCGTTCAGCACCTGCGGGACAATTTCCGCGAACTGGCAGATACGTTTGGCGAGATTGATTTCGCTGCGATCGCGAAGAATCAACTTGTCGATCTTGGGCGTAGGTTCGCCGGATCTCCGAAAAATCGAGCGAATCCGCACATAAGCGTTTTGCAAATATGGCGCCGTGTTCCCCTGGAGTGAAAGCATCCTGTCCCAGGAAAACACGTAATCGGTCATCCGGTACTGCGAGAGATCGGCATACTTGACCGCGCCAATTCCAATCTTTTGCGCAATGTCGACCTTGTCCGGCTCGCTGAGATCGGGATTCTTTTCTTCAATGATCTTGCGGGCGCGTTTGCACGCCTCATCGAGAAGCTCGCGCAACGGCACGTTCTCGCCCGAGCGCGTTTTCATCAGCTTGCGATCCTCACCCAGGATGCTGCCGTGCGTGATGTGGCGAAAATCAGCCTGGTAACCTTCGCGTCGCGCGATTTCGAAAATTTGCCGGAAATGCAAGATTTGTGGCGCGCCGGTCACGATCCACACGGTGTCGGCTTTTAAATCGTTGATGCGATAATCAACCGTTGCCACATCCGTTGTGGCATAATTGAAACCACCGTCACGTTTGCGAATGATGCACGGCTTGTCCGCCAGCTGGGGAATGTCGCGAAAGAAAACGCAGACTGCGCCTTCGCTGATTTCCGCGATTCCGGATTTGAGCAAGCGATCCACGACTGCGGGCAAGCGATCGTTATAAAAACTTTCGCCGCATTGGATATCGAAACGAATGTCGAGCAATCTGTAAACGTGATCGAAATCCTGCATTGAGAACGCGACACACTCGTTCCAGATGTCGATATTTTCTTTGTCACCCGCTTGCAACTTGACCAGTTCCTGGCGGCACGCTTCGCGGACTTGAGGATCGCCGGTCGCTCTTTCATTCGTGATTGTCGATCCAATAAATTTTTCCAGCCGTAGATCACCATCCCGAACTGTGTCCCCCAGTCCCCGATGTGATTGTCCCGAATGACTTCGTGACCGAGAAAACTTGCGACACGCGCCAGGGCATCACCGAGCACGGTGCTGCGGATATGACCGACGTGCATCGGCTTGGCCACGTTGGGCGATCCGAAATCGATCACGATCCTCTTTGCCGAGATTGTCTTTGCCACACCAAGTCGTTCGTGTGGCAAAAGCTCGCCCGTCTTTTTTGCGATCGCATCGCTCCGCAACGTGAAATTGATGAAGCCGGCACCCGCGACGGTCGGCGGTTCGCAAAGATCGCTGACATCAATACCGGCGAGAATTTTCTCGGCGAGAGTTCTCGGATTTTTGCCCAGCTGCTTGCCCAGGACGAGAGCGGCATTCGTCTGATAATCGCCGAAACGCACGTCTGTTGCCGGCGTCAATTCGCCTGCTGTCGGTAAGCCGGCCCTTGCCATTGCATCCGAAAGTCTGTTTGCGAGAAGTGTTTGGAATGTCTCCATGGATTCCTAAGCCACAGATTCACACATTTTCGTCGCATCGGCATCTTGCCGCTGAGGTTCACGGGCTATCCACCAATCGGACGGACTCGTCCTGCGGCGAGACAGTCCAGTGCACTAAACCTTTTGCGAGCGATCGCGAAAGATCGACAAGATTTCGTCAGCCGATTTCGCCTCAGCCAGACGCTCACGCGTAGCGCGATCATTCAAGAACTTGGCGATCGAAGCCAGCGTGCGCAGATGCGTCTGAAACTGGTTTTTTGGCACGATAAACAGGACAACGAATTTCACCGGCGCATTATCCAGGGCGTCAAACTCAATTCCGCTTGTCGATTTTCCAAATGCCGCCACCACTTCCTCGATACGGTCGGATGAGCAGTGCGGAATGGCTATCCCGAAGCCGATGCCCGTGCTCATCGTTTCCTCGCGCTGTTTGAGCGACGCCAGAATGCTCTCCCGGTCGGCGGTTTTGATTTTGCCCAACCCAACGAGCAAGTCGATCAGCTCGACAATGGCCGGCCAACGCTCCGTTGCCTTCATCTCCGGGACGATTTGCTCGGCGGATAATAAATTGTCCAAGGCCATGCGGAAATCCCCGTCGGGAGCGGAAGCTTAGCGGGGGTGGGTAGGTTGACAAGCGGGATTTCCGCCCTTGCTGGCCGGGATTACGAGCTACGTATTTTGTAGTTCAATCTGCGCGAAAGCAGCCAGCGCACGCCGAACATGTCGATGGTGGCGCGGAGGGCGCGGTTACCCAGGCCGTACTTACTTTGGCCGAAGCGACGCGGACGATGATTCACTGGAATTTCCACGAGCCGGTATCCGGCGGCCTTAACGAGCGCAGGGATGAAACGGTGCATGCCTTTAAATGGGACCAACGAGTTCGCGCATTCGCACCGCATTGCCTTCAGCGTGCAGCCGGTATCGCGCACGCCATCCTTTGTAAAACGGCTGCGAACAAAATTAGCGATCCGGCTTGTCAGCCGTTTCACCAGTGTGTCTTTGCGCTGCGCGCGATAACCACAAACGAGATCGGCGCCGCGGTTAATTTCCGCGAGAAGTCGCGGAATGTCGGCAGGGTCATTCTGCAAATCGCCATCAATGAGAACAGCGGTCGCGCCGCGAGCTGCATCTAGGCCAGCGTAGATGGCGGCGCTTTGTCCCGTATTTTTTTCCAAACGAATCACTCGGATATTCTCTCCAGCTACGATTCGCTCGACCGTGCGATCGACCGATCCGTCGTCGACAAAAATGATTTCATGGTCAATTCCACCAAGCGTCGCATTCAACTCCGATTGCAAGATCGACACGTTCTCTTCCTCATTGAAAAGCGGTACGATCACGGAGACAGCGGGGAATTTTGTCGTCTCCGTCATAGTGGAAGCGTGCGATAATTTCGGCAAAGAAAAACCTGCCAGACGCGCAGCAGCTTGCCGTAACGGCGCACTTCAATTGTGCCAACCGGTTCGGTCGATTGAAACCCGGCCCGGATATTGTGCGGCACGCCCTCTTTTTCGCCCTCTCGAATGAAGAGCGCGCTGCGCCCAACGAATGGATTAATGCCGTTCTCCTCAGTGTAAACCTCACCTTCCGGGCGGGGTGTACCGGGCTTGATCTCGACAAATTCATCGTAGCGCGGCCAGAACGAAAACTGATTTACCATGTCCTGCGATTCGATGATGTAAACGGGCGGATGACCCGGTCCCTCTGGCCGTTTGTCGCGCAGATAAAAAGAAATTTCCGACGCGCGATCGCGGGCATCGGCGATGAGAAACAGTTTCTCTCCCAGTTTCGCTTCGAGATCGTTTCGCGTCTTTTCGACCGCGCTGGTCGCGCTTTTCCATCCGCGCATCCGGTCGCTCGGATCACTTCGCTGCAACTCGACACCCGCCGTGCGCAACAAGTCTGTGTCCAGCGCGATCACGCTCATGATTAAGCCAACCAGTAACGCCACACCGGCGCAGAGTCGCAGGAGCAAGCTCCTTTGGAGGCGTTCCCACCAGAAATAAATTGCTAGCAAGCCGAAGCCCGGGAAGGCGAGTGCGTCCCAGTTCGGCGCGGCGCTCTTGTTCATCGACAAGAGGAAGTAAAAAGCGAACACAGGCAAACCAAACCACATTAGAAACAACACTTTGAATTGTTGATTCACGCGCCGCCAGCTGGCGATCACCCCCCAGGCCAGTGCGAGAAACAGGAATGGCGAATAGGCCAAAAAATGCTCGCCAAGAAATGACATGACTTCGAGTGGATGGAAGCCAAAGCCTTGTTCAATCCCCCCGCGCGAACGCAGATGCGTCAGGGTAATCCAGGCGTGTTGCGCGTTCCAGACAATCGGCGGGATCGTGCAAAGAGCGAAAACGGTAAGCAATAAATACAAGCCAGGCCGCGCAAACTCCTGTCTGAGCCGGCGAGCCAGCGCAACCACGAGCAAAATCGAAACAAGCTCAAGCGCATTCGTGTATTTGGAGAGAAATCCAAGGCCAATCAATAATCCAGTGAGCGGCCAGTGCCACGAGAAGCGCGGGCTTCGCTCCAGTGCGAGCCAGAACGTGAACATCGCCGCCAACCAGAAAAAGACCGATAAGGAATCAATTGTCATGAGGAAGGCGCCGACGTTGAAAATCGGTATGACGTTTAGGGCAAGGACTGTCCATAATCCCGCCATCGCGCCGAACAATCGCCGCGCAAAATAAAACATGAGCAGGCTCGTGCCCGCTGCCAGCACTGGACTAAAAAAGCGGACACCGAATTCGTTCGCGCCGAAAATTGCAGTGCTTGCGCGCATCGCAAAAGCGATGCCCGGTCCTTTACTGAAATATGCCGGTGCCAGGCGCTCTGACCACATCCAGTAATGCGCTTCGTCGAATTCAAGCTCGGTCGTCGCTAACATCGACAATCGAATCACCGTTAACGCGATGACAAAAAACCAGACCGAGCGCGTCGTGCTCATGAGATATGGCGCGAGCCTCCGGCTTCCGAATCCGGACCAGGAAAGACGGAGATTCGTCTCCCTGTCGAGATCAAACTCGGATGGCGGGCGTAAACGTCCGCCGCCCATCTTCGCGCCACTGTTCTCCAAATTAATTCAAACAAACCGAGCAAGACCAATGCTTCACCCGTTGCCAAAAACAGGGTCGCGATCACGTCGCTCGGCCAATGCGCGCCGAGGTAAATTCTCGAATAACCAACGGCTGCCGCCACGATCCAATAGAGCCAGCCACGTCGCGGATAAAAGAGCGTCAAATATGCTGCGATGATCGCGTTGTTCGTGACATGCCCCGATGGAAATGATGGCCCAGAGCGGTTTCGATCGGGTTGCCCGGAAAAGCGGATGGTTGGTTTCTTGAACAACGTCATGAATTTCGGACGCGCCTTTTGCAATTCGACCATTCGCACATCCTGCACTTGCTTGGGACGACGACGATCAATGGCCGATTTCAGTGCGCTTGTAAACAGCTCACCGATCAGCAAAGACAAAAGCAAGCATACCATGAACGCTCGAGCCTTGAATCCACCAAAGAAGAGCGCGCTGAGCACAATCGCGATGAAGAACGGGCTCCAAATCTCGCTATTGCTAAGCGCCGCCATGAACAAATCGAGCGCCGGACTCGTCCACTGCCCGTTAATGAGATGAAACAGGGTCTGGTCCATTCGCGATCGAAACAAAGCGGCGCTTAAGCTTTAATCGCTACTTTCTAATAAACAAATGCGGTACAATGACGAAGCACGAATGACGAATGACAAAACAAGCTCCAATACTCAAATGACGAATGTTCGATCCGGCCCTTTCCTTTTGTCATTCCGGCGTCGTCATTCCTTCGTCATTCGTCATTCGTCATTCGTTATTTGGTTCGCGTTTGCGACGTTGCCGATCTTCGGCCAGCCTGCGCCCTCCGCGCAGCAGATTCTGGCTTCCGTTCGAATGATCGAGGCGCGCCAGCAAATCGATCTCCAAGGCCAGCTCCGTGAAAACGATCTCGTTATCCCGTTTCGCCTTATCCAAAACGGCCCGCTGATTCGCTATTCATTCACTAATCCGGACGAAGTATTACAGTTGCGACTTGGGCAAAACAGCTCGCGGCTGGATCTAGTTAGTGACACCGGAACGGAAAAATTTGCCGGAGGAAAGCTCAATCAGAAAATCCGCGGTACCAGTCTTACCTACGAGGATCTCGCGTTTAAATTCCTCTACTGGCAAACCGCGCGTGTCCTGGGTGAGGAAAATGTTCGGACTCGCAACTGCTGGAAGCTGCAATTGCGTGCGCCTTCCCGCGAGTCCCAGTATTCCAATGTTCTCTTGTGGATCGACAAGGCGAGCGGGGCGCTCATGCGGATGGAGGGCTACGATTGGAACGCTCAGATCGTTAAGCGGTTTGAAGTGGTCTCCGCGCAAAAGATCGACAATCGCTGGTTTCTAAAACAAATGCGGATCGAGGAATTGCAGCCCGGCACGAATCATGCGCAATCGCGCACCTATCTCGAAATCAAAAAATAGTCGGCAGGGCCGTTAACTGAACTGGCCTCCGGTTTCCATCATCGCCGGGCAAAGGCGATTGAGGTCCACTGCCCTATCCTTCTTCGCGGGCGGCCTGCACGATTTGTGCAAAGCTGCGCGGGTCGAGGCTGGCACTGCCGACGAGGGCGCCATCAACATCCGGCTGGCTCATTAGCTCGCGCGCATTCTCCGGTTTGACGCTCCCGCCGTACTGGATGCGCACGCGCTCGGCCACGGTGCCGTCGGCCATTTCGCGCAAGGTGTGACGAATGAACGTATGCGCCTCCTGCGCTTGCTCCGGAGTCGCGTTGCGTCCGGTGCCGATGGCCCAGACAGGCTCGTACGCAATCACAGTGTCTTGCAATTCCTTTGCGCCTAGACCGGCGAGACTGCCGCGCAGTTGGATCGCTAATATTTTGTCGACGTTGCCTTTGTCGCGTTGCGCGAGCGTTTCGCCCACGCAAACGATCGGGTGGAGCGCCGCCTCATGCGCGGCGCACACCTTGCGATTGACGATCTCATCGGTCTCACCGAAAAGCGTGCGACGTTCGCTATGCCCAAGCACGACGTAATGCACAAATAAGTCACGCAGAAGCGCAGCACTGATCTCGCCCGTGAAGGCGCCGCTCCGTTCCCAATGCATGTTTTGCGCCCCGACTTTTATGTTCGGAGCGGTGCCGAGCGCCTCCGTCACTTTCGCGATCGCCGTGAAAGGCGGCAGGATGACAACCTCGACATCAGATATGTCGCCAATTTCAAGCAACAGCGATTCGACAAATCGCGCCGACCTTGCCTGCATCATGTTCATCTTCCAATTAGCGGCGACGATCTTCTTGCGCATTATTTTTTGTCCGTTAACGCAGCAACGCCGGGCAATTCCTTGCCTTCGAGTAATTCCAGGGAAGCGCCCCCGCCGGTGGAGATGAATGTCATCTTATCGGCAAGTCCAGCCTGTTTTACCGCAGTAACGGAATCGCCGCCGCCGATAATGGTCGTCGCACCCGATTGGGCCAGCGCCTCGGCGATCGCGATGGTCCCTTCCGCGAAATCGGGAATCTCAAAGATGCCGACAGGGCCATTCCAAAGGATCGTTTCCGCTTTCGCTAATTCCTCCTGATAAAGCGCAATCGTCGCGGCACCGATATCAACCGCCTGCCACCCGTCGTTGATCCCATGTTGTGGCGAGAGCCGGCTTGTGTTTCGAATCGGCGCGCCGGCACGAATCTCCTCCGCCTCCAGCGCGTCAATCGGAAGCAGAAATTTCACACCGCGTTTCTTCGCCAGGTCGAGGATTTCACGCGCCAGATCCGCCTTGTCCGACTCGACGCGGCTCGCTCCGACCGGGATCCCCTGGGCTTTGAGAAATGTGTTCGCCATCGCGCCGCCGATCAAAATTGTGTCGGCCTTCTCCATCAGCGCTTTTAAAACGCCGATCTTATCGGAAACCTTCGATCCGCCTAAAACGACAACGAACGGTTTGGTTGGTTTGTCGAGGCCTTCGCGTAAATGCTTCAGCTCCTTCTCCATTAGGAGACCCATGGCCGATTTCGCTACGAATTTTGTGATGCCAGTTGTCGATGCATGCGCACGATGCGCCGTGCCAAACGCGTCGTTCACATACAGATCGCCGAGTTTCGCGAGCGCTTCCGCAAATTTCGGATCGTTCGCTTCCTCTTCCGGCTGGAACCGGACGTTCTCAAGTAGGGCTACGTCGCCGTTCTCCATGTGACCGATGATTTTTCCCGGCACCTCTCCAATCGTATCGTGACTAAAGATAACCGGCTGATGGATAAGCGAATGCAAATAATCACCGATCGGCCGAAGCGAGTATTTTTCGACATGCTTGCCTTTCGGCCGGCCAAAGTGCGACATTAAAATTGTCTTCGCGCCGTGTTTGAGCAGGTAATTAATCGTCGGCAGACTCTCGCGGATGCGCGTGTCGTCGGTGATGCGGATCTTGCCGCCGCGCAACTCGACCGGCACATTGAAATCGACTCGCACCAGCACGCGTTTCCCCCGGACATCAAGATCACGCAGAGCGAGCTTCGCCATAATTAATTCAGATCAATCGGTACCTCTGAACACGAGTCAATAGCGCCAGTGCCTATTTCGAAATCAGTTCCAGCATTTCCACGCAACGATTGCTGTAGCCCCACTCATTGTCGTACCAGCCGACGATTTTCACGAAGCGATTGCCGAGCATCAACGTGAGTTTGCTGTCAAAGATGCAGGAGTGCGGATTACCGACAATGTCTCGCGAAACGAGCGGCTCCTCGCTGTATTCGACCACGCCTTTGTAACTTTTCTTTGACGCGGCTTCTTTGAAGGCCGCATTGACGGCATCGACGGTCGCATCTTTCTCGATCACGACGGTGAAATCGGTGACCGAACCATCCGGTGTCGGCACCCGATAAGCGCCGCCATTCAATTTGCCTTTTAGATCCGGGATGACCTCGCCGATCGCCTTTGCCGCCCCAGTGGTGGATGGGATAATGCTCATCGCAGCTGCGCGCGCTCGCCGCAAATCATCATGCGGAAAATCCAGAATGCGCTGATCGTTCGTATAGCTGTGAATGGTACTCATGAAACCGTACCCAATACCAAATTTGTCGTGCAAAACCTTCGCCATAGGTGCGAGACAATTGGTTGTGCAACTCGCGTTTGAAACGATCACGTGTTTCCCGGGATCAAAGAGATCGTCGTTCACGCCGATGCAAATCGTCACATCCGGATTTTTTGCCGGCGCGCTGATTAGTACCCTTTTCGCGCCGGCTTTGCTCAAGTGCAGCTCGGCTTTATCGCGGCTCGTGAAAAACCCGGTCGACTCGAGCACAACATCGACATCTAATTTTTTCCACGGCAAGCTCGCCGGGTCACGTTCCTTCAAAATTTTAATTTTGTGCCCGCGGACGATGATGTTTTCATCATCGTAGCCGATTTCGCCGTTGAATTTGCCATGCACCGAGTCCCACTTCAGTAAATGGGCCAGGGTCTTCGTGTCCGTGAGATCGTTGATTGCGCGCACACGCTCGACTTGTTTTTGCGTCATGGCGCGTAGCACGTTGCGCCCGATACGACCGAATCCGTTAATAGCGTAATTTGCCATAGAAGGAAAAGTTGAAGAGTTGAATCGTTAAACCGTTAAGCACCGAACATCAAACATCAAAGATCGAACATTGCTTTTGTCGATGAGGAGTTACGCCCCGCTCGTCAGTATCATATTGTTGGTCTTGTGCGCGCAAGCGGCATGGACCGCAGCGCCCACTTCTTCACGAATGAAAACGATTCTGGTACTGGGCGACAGTCTTTCAGAGGGGTTTCAGCTCAAATCGAGCGAAGCGTATCCCCTTTTGCTCGCAGACAAGTTGCGCGCCGCCGGCTTTGACTTTCAAGTGACCAACGCCAGCGCAAGCGGCGGCACCACCGAGGGCGGCCTGCAACGGCTTCCCTCCCACTTAAAGCGCAAGATAGACATCTTCATCCTCGAGCTTGGAATCAACGACGCTTTTCGTGGAGTGCCTGTCGATCAAATCCAAAGCAATCTGCAAGAGATTATCGATGACGTGAAAACGCGAAATCCGAGTGTGCGCGTCGTGATCGCGGGAATGCAGCTACCAAATTATGGAGCTGACGATTATGTGTCCGCCTTTGGAGAAATGTTCAACAGGCTCGCGACAAAAAACGGCGCTGCATTGGTTCCTTATCTCCTCGATGGTGTGGCAGGCAATCCGTCGCTAAATTTGCCGGACGGCATTCACCCAAATGCCGCCGGCCAAAAAATTCTTGCCGAAAACGTCTGGCGTGTGCTCGAACCAGTCGCACGCGAGACAGCCGCGGAGGCGTCCTCGCGCGTTAGATAAAGAAACGATGGACCCTGCAAGACCAAATGATCCGGATCCGAGCGATCCTTTTAGTCCGGAACGCGCCGATCACGCGATCTTCGAAACGATCGAGATAGCGACGGAAGGCGAAGATTGCGACGAATGCGTGCGCAAACTGCGCGCGCCGCTCATGAAAGTCAAAGGGGTGAAGAACGTCAAAGTCGACCTCGGTCATGAGCGTGTCGTTGTCACATTCGACGCGCGCAAAACGCACCCGCCCGATCTGCACGACGCGATTCTGAAAAGCGGCTACAAGCCAGGACGATTCGCGGAAGAATAATGCGCTATACCGCGGGTTGCTGTTGGGTGAGGCAGTGAAACGTCCCCAAACCCCAGATTAATTCCCGGCAGTCGATCCCGATCACGCGACGATCGGGGAAAAGCTTTCGCAAGACCGATAATGCAGCTTCGTCGTTTGGATCGGCAAAAGTTGGAAGGAGAACGCAGGAATTCGCGATATAAAAGTTCGCGTAGCTCGCAGGCAGGCGCTGACCTTCGCGCACAATCTTTTTCGGCATCGGCAAAGTGATAATTTCGATCTCGCCCTGCTCGAATTTCATCTGGCGCAAGCGCCCAAGATTTTCCTGGAGCGGTTCGTAGTTTTCGTCGTCGCGATTTTCTTCGACGACTGTGACGACGGTGCGCTCTGAAATAAAGCGCGCGAGATCGTCAATGTGGCCATCGGTGTCGTCGCCTTCGATTCCTTCGGCCAGCCAGAGAATTTCCCGGATGCCGAAATAATCGCGGAGGCGCTGTTCGATTTCGGCGCGACCCAAACTTGGATTGCGATTCGGATTTAGGAGACACGATTCCGTCGTCAGCAGTGCGCCCGCACCATTTACCTCGATCGAGCCGCCTTCCAAAATCATTCGGGGATAAAAAACTGGTGTATCGAGAAATTGTGCGACGCGGGTCGGCACGACTTCATCGAGATCGCACGGCGGATACTTGCCGCCCCACGCATTGTAATCCCAATCGACAATCGCGAGGCGCGGATCGACATCGCGCGTGAGAAAAATCGGTCCGTGATCGCGGCACCACGGCTCGTTTGTCGGAATCCGATAAAACGTAACGCGTTCCATCGATAATCCATTCAAGACTGCACGCGCCTCGGCTTCGTGTGCGCCGTTGCAGACGTTGATACAGACTTGCTCGGACTCGATGAGCGCCTCTACCATCGCGCGCAAAGCCGGCTGAACGCGATCGAACGAACCCGGGAAACTGATTCCTTCCCGCCGGGGCCAGGAGAGCCAGGTAGCGGCATGCGGTTCCCATTCCGCCGGCATGCGGTACCGGAGCACGGCCGGAGTTTTCAGAAGTGGAGCCATTGAACGGCAAACGTTCAACAGCCTGCCCTGAGCGCAAGCTGGGACAGCGCCCAATTCCTTTCAAAGTGCGGCAACTTGACCGCGCGTTAGCGCCGCAATTAACTAGGGCCGGGTGGAAAACTC
>QHOQ01000020.1 GCA_003219355.1 Verrucomicrobiota bacterium | reverse complement strand
CATCGGGCGTGAGCGGCGGCACAAGACGCGTTTTCACGCGTCCAGCCCGCGGCGCCTTGGTCATCACCGCTAGCGCGCAGACATGAAGAGCGGTTTCCGGTGACTCCGCGGGATTAAGCACGCGATGGACAACTTTCATCCGCCATGGTGCCCGCGCGTTAAGCCTTTTCGCAAACAGCGTATTGGTACCGCCCGTCCTGCCAAGTCTTGATGTTCTTCCACGGCTGGGCCGGAAAGAGGCTTTCGAACGCGCGCGCCGAAAACACTGTTGCTTTCCGTGGCTCGCAATACCCATTCTTAAATCGAGTCACCCCTGCAAGCAACCACATTACGAAAAGTGGAAGCGAAGCCCAAAAAGCATAACGCGGTTCCGCAATGAAGCAGCGACCACCTGGTTTCAAAACGCGATAGATTTGGGCTACGGCGCGATTTGGGTCCGGCAGAATCGTGAAAAGGCGGGACGCTATCAGAACGTGAAAATGCGCGTCCGGGGAAGACAGCTGTAGCGCGTTCACGCGTTCAAAGGAACAGTTTGTCAGCCCGAGAGCCCCCGCACGGTCCCGTGCCCATCGTAACTGACTCTCTGAGCGATCAAAACCAGTGACTGCAATATCGCGGAACTTCTCCGCCAGCCTGCAAGAGTAAAATCCCGGGCCGCAGCCAAGTTCGAGCAATTTCGTTCCGGAGCCAGGCCGTCCATTCGGCCAAAGTGCCGCAATCATGCGCGCGGTGTCGTCCCGGAAAAGATATTCGCGGCACAGGACATAGGCCCAGGCGACATGTTCGAACAGGCTCTCGCGGTCGGGTTCCGTGCCACTGGGTCTGCTGGAACATGGCGCTGCCGGTGTTTCGCTTGGAGTGTGTCTGGAAGCTATTACATCCGGCAGCATTTTAGTTCGCGCTTACTAAGACTATCGATCTTCGCTTGCGTTCCCCGCTTGAAAACTTTTTCACAAATCTCCGCCTGATGAATTCAAAATTATCTATTCTAATCTTCTCCTTCTGCGCGAGAGTAACCCGTCCGCGCAGAGCCGAACCCCCGTGGGCTCACGCCAACAGGCAAGTTGTCGACAAGATTGGAACCCCGCACCGACAACAGCAGGCTCCCCGAAGAAGACGGGAGTTATTAAGACTTATTCGAACTTGTTGGCCTCTTACTGCGCCCTGATTTAACAAAACGTAATGTCTATCAGCCAACACGGTATAGTAACCAGGATTGTTCTGGCGGTTGCGACGCTCTTTACCCGTGGCGAGCGCCGGAGAAAACAATTCGCTGTGGAAGATTCAGCAAACGCTTGCTTCGAAAACCTATGTTGATCTAACGCATGAATTTCAGCCGGGCATTCCGCGCTGGCCCGGATTTCCGGATGAGACACGCAAGACAACATACACGGGGCACCGCGGCAGGGCACGAAACTCCGATACCGATCCCGGAATCGCCACGACGAAGGAGGATTACTCGCTCGAAACTTACATATTGAGCACGAACCATTATCAGATCGAGCTGCTCACAAATCGCGATCAAGTTCCTGAATCCGGTGCCATCGCAGGTGGTCAGTTGACCGAAAGTCGCGATACGAACGAAGGTAACCTTTGAATCATGCATATCACGGAGATCATGCGGGGGGATTCTCCCACGTTTTCGTTCGAGTTCTTTCCTCCGAAAACGCCGGCAGCGGCCGAGAGTCTCTACCAAACGATTCGCGACCTTGAATCGTACATGCCGCATTTTGTCAGCGTTACCTATGGGGCCGGTGGTTCAACGCGAGATTTAACCCACGACCTTGTCGAGCGCATTCAACATACAACAAAACTGGATCCGATTCCGCACCTGACTTGCATCTGTCATAACGAAGAAGAAATCGAAGCGATCTTACTTCGATACGTCAGGTCGGCGATTGGAAATATCCTCGCGCTCGGAGGCGACCGGCCCCGCGACATCCCCTACGACAAATCACGCGATTCGTTCCAGCATGCGGTCGATTTGGTTAAGTTCATTCGCCGATTCAACGAATCCGGCGCGCACCCCGACCGCCGCGGCTTCGGGATCGGCGTGGCCGGTTTCCCCGAAGGCCATCCCGCGACACCCAATCGATTAGTCGAAATGGATCATCTTAAAGCGAAAGTAGACGCCGGCGCTGACTACATGGTTACACAACTTTTTTTCGATAATCGCGACTTCTTCGATTTCCGCGAACGTTGTGCGCTGACCGGAGTACACATTCCCATCATCGCCGGGATCATGCCGATTACCTCCATGAGCGGATTCAAACGTATCGCGGAACTGGCCGGTGGCGCGCGCTTCCCGGCCAGGCTTCTACGTGCTCTGCAACGATGCGAAAACGATGCTGAAGGAGTCCGGCGCGTGGGCGTCCATTTTGCCTTGGAGCAATGTCACGATCTTTTGGATAACAACGTGGCCGGGATTCACTTTTACACACTCAACCGATCCGACGCCACGCGGGTAATTTTTGACAGTCTCGGCATTCCGCGTCGGCGGACCGCACAGGCCCCTACGGTTCAATCCAACGACGAGATTCGCAGTCGGGTTGCGAATTGAGCGGCCGCAGGCGCGGGATGCGCATCGAGCTTTTTTCAGCGTTCTATTTGGTCACGCCGTTCTTGCATTACGAAATAACCGCTGAGCGGCGAAATTTGCGCGAAGTCTATGAAACGCGCAGAATCTGGGGATGTTCGAAGGCCGGCGCGTGCTCTATCTTCAACTCGCACTGTTTGCAATAGCAATTGGGCTGCTTCTTCTTCTTTCCTGCTTTTTCCCGCTTGTTGATCTTGTCGATGCGGCGCAACACCGCGTGATGAATTGGGGCGCGTGGAGCGGGGTCTGTTACCCGCTGCTCTTTGCCTTTTGTAATGTCCTGCTTCTTCCCGGCGGGCTATTAAGTGTCGGCGGTGGTTTTTTCTTTGGACTTTCGTGGGGCTTTTTCATCGTGCTTCTCGGCAACACGATTGCTGCGGCGATTGCATTTGCGCTCAGTCGATGGGTTGGGCGCCGGTGGCTGAGCCGAAGGCTCTTGCGAAGCTCGACGCTCCGGGCGTTAGAGCCGGCAGTTGAGCGCGAAGGATGGAAGATTATATTTTTAAGTCAATTACATCCACTTTTCCCAACAAGCCTGCTAAACTACCTATACGGTCTAACAAGAATTCGATTCCGAACGTACATGCTTTGGACGTCGATCGGTCGCGCTCCCGGGCTCTTTTTGTATGTGTACCTTGGGACGCTCGGTCAGCTCGGATTGAATCTGGCGCGAGGGAGAAGCCATCCGCGGCTGGTTGAGTACTGGACTTGGGGCGGTGCATTTCTTATTACTGTCCTCCTGTTTATTTTGTTGACGCGAATCGCACTCCACGCAATTCAAAGATCGCAGGACTTATTGCAACTTGAAAAACGAGGGCATTCGATCGAACCAAATTATCTATATAATATCAATAAAATGAACTAGTTATGCAAATAACCAAATCTCCCGAGCGTCTGTCGCCGCCGAATTAAGCTCCGCCACGGACTTCGATGAAAATCATTGCAATGGCAATTAGCTGCGAGAGCCAAGAGCCTGGCTCCGGTGATCTGGCGCCTTTTCGCAATGTTTAAGCTTCCTAAAGAATACGATGTCGTGGTTGTGGGTAGCGGCCATGCCGGAATCGAAGCAGCTTTGGCAGCTGCCCGCATTGGCTGCCGGGTTTTGATGTTGACGCAGAATCTGGATACGATCGGGCAAATGTCGTGCAATCCAGCAGTTGGTGGCTTGGGGAAAGGTCACATTGTTCGCGAAATCGACGCCATGGGCGGTGTAATCGGGATAAACACGGACGCGACTGGGATTCAGTTTCGGATGCTTAACCGGGCAAAGGGACCTTCAGTACGAGCACCGCGTGTCCAGTGCGACAAAAAAGCCTATCAATTTCGGATGAAAGCCATCCTTGAAAGCACCGATAACTTAGACTTGAAACAAGCTACAGTTTCGAGCGTTCTTGTCGACAATCGGACAGTACGCGGCGTTGCGACAGATCTTGGAGTAAGGATTATGGCGCGCAGTATCGTGATTACATCTGGCACTTTTTTGCGTGGCCTTTTGCACATAGGCGGGAACACTAAGGCGGGTGGACGTATGGCCGATGCCAGCTCGACATTAAGCGAAGATCTTCGACAACTGGGTCTTACAGTAGGGCGATTCAAGACCGGCACACCGTGCCGGCTCAATGGTCGCTCGATCGACTTCTCGCAGTGCCAAGTCCAATTCGGAGACGAACCGCCCCCGCGGTTCGCGTTTTACGACGGCGGAGAGAAATGCAGGAACGAGGTTTTCACCCTCAATTTTAATGGCCGAGGAGAGTTCCACGTGGAACAAATGCCATGCTGGATTACACGCACTACTCAGCGGACCCACGATATTATCAGGGCCAATCTCCACCGATCACCCCTCTATTCAGGCCAAATAAAAGGAACCGGGCCACGGTACTGTCCATCAATCGAGGACAAGGTTGTTAAGTTTGCGGACAAAGTAACTCACCAACTCTTTTTAGAGCCGGAAGGCCGACATACCGAGGAATATTATGTAAACGGGATTTCCACAAGCCTGCCATACGATGTGCAGCTGGAGTTTTTGCATTCGATTCCGGGCTTGCAGCGCGCTGAAATCATGCGGCCGGGTTACGCAGTGGAATACGACTTTTTTCCTCCTACTCAGCTTTTTCCGACCTTGGAAACGAAGTTGATTAACGGGCTCTATTTTGCTGGACAGGTTAATGGCACCTCAGGCTACGAAGAGGCGGCGGCACAAGGCCTGATCGCCGGGACAAACGCGGCGCTAAAATTACAGGATTGCTCACCGATCGTTTTGGACAGAAACGAAGCGTATATCGGAGTTCTTGTCGATGATTTAGTCACAAAGGGCACTGAAGAACCATACCGCATGTTCACAAGTCGGGCGGAGGATCGCTTGTTTCTTCGGCACGACAACGCAGATCAAAGATTGACCAAACGGGCATTTGACGCAGGCCTCATCTCAGAGGAACGCTGGGCTCACTTTCAGCAGAAACTGGAGCTTCTCGGCTGTGTTCGACAACTGGCAATCAATAAGAAACTCGGGGGTATCCCCCTGTGCCAATTGCTGAAGCGGCCGGGTTTTGGCGTTCCAGATTTACCAGAGAAAATCCGGACCTTGGCGCCAGTCGAAATTTGGGAAACGGTTGCGACGGATATGAAGTATGAAGGATATGTCAGTCGACAGGCCGAGCAGAATCGAAAGGTAGCCAACCTAAACTTGCAGGCCATACCCGATGGACTGGACTATGGGAAAATAGTCGGCTTACGGTCCGAAACCCGACAGAAGCTAACAGCTGTTCGACCTGGTTCACTGGGTCAGGCGGCCCGGATTAGCGGCATAACCCCGGTCGACATCACAATAATATCTATCTGGCTTACCAAGAACAACTTACCATGTAAGTCTTGGGCTGCTGATGTTACGATTTTTGGTAGGAAGGATCATAGCGATCAAAGGGCAGATTAGTTCCAACGCTTAGCAATGCTTATTTTTGCTGCTGTCGCGCTTGTTGGCTACTTACTCGGTTCGATCCCCGTCGGCTATCTCGCCGGCCTCGTCGCAGGGGTTGACATTCGCCACGCTGGAAGCGGCAACATTGGCGCGACGAATGTAACGCGGGTTCTCGGAAAGCGTTACGGCTATCCGGTTTTCATCATGGACTTCCTAAAGGGCTTGATGGCAGTTAGTATGTCGATTCTGATTGAAAAACGCGCGCAACCGTTGTCAGTTCCGACTGAGCTGTTCGGAATCATCGCAGCTATTTCCTGCGTAATCGGGCACTCTTTTCCGGTGTGGTTGAGCTTTAAAGGAGGCAAAGGGGTCGCGACTTCGATGGGGGCGCTTTTTGGGCTGGTGCCTTTTGTGGCCCTAGTCGGGGCCGTGGTCTGGGTCATTACGTTCGAAACGACACGCTACGTTTCAGTGGCCTCGATTACCGCCGCAGTGGCAGTGCCGATCGGCATTTTGATCCTGATGCCTCTAAAAGAAGTGGGCGTAGCGGCCCTTCTGTACTTGTCCATTTGCTTAGCCGCGCTTGTAATTTTCCGGCATCGCTCGAATCTTTCCCGGTTGGTGCGAGGTACCGAACCGCGGTTCAAGCGGAAGTGAAGATCGACAAGACAGCAATTATAGGAGCAGGCAGTTGGGGGACAGCTTTGGCTTGGCTGTGGGGGAAAGACGGGCGGCAAATTTCTCTTTGGGGCAACAATGCCGCAAGAGCCGAGAGGATTCAAAAAACACGCGAGAACAGCGATTACATGCCGGGACTCAGGCTACCCGAGTCGGTCCGCATCACCTCCGAGCTGCGCGACTGCGCTGGCGCAGGTCTGATCGTTTTTATTACGCCATCTACCGCCCTGCGCGGAATTGCCAAGCGTTTGCGAGGAGTAATCCGCGATGGGCGCACCGTCTTGCTCAGTTGTACGAAAGGAATTGAGCACGGCACCGGGATGCGGATGAGCCAGATCCTGAGTGACATTTTCCCGCGGCATGAGCTCGCGGTTTTGTCGGGACCAAACCTTGCAGCTGAAGTAGTTCGCGGCCTGCCTACTGCGACAGTGATAGCCTGTCGAAACCCTAAATGCGCCACAGATCTGCAAGGTTTTCTTGGGAGTTCGCGTTTTCGCATTTACACCAGTGACGACGTCACCAGCGTTGAGCTGGGCGGGGCGTTGAAAAATGTCTTTGCGATAGCGGCTGGGGCGAGTGATGGGCTTGGTTTAGGTGATAATACGAAGGCGGCGCTGGTCACGCGCTCACTCGCCGAGATGATTCGGCTCGGAACGGCGATGGGCGGAAACTTCAAAACCTTCTATGGACTGAGCGGAGTGGGCGATTTGATCGCAACCTGTTTTAGCAAGCACAGCCGGAATCGGCGCGTTGGCGAACGACTCGGTCGCGGGCAAACGGTGAAGCAAATCACTTCATCAATGCAAATGGTGGCCGAAGGAATTCCAACGACAAAAAGCGCTCACGAATGCGCGCGCAGACTCAACATTGAGACGCCGATTATCGATCAGGTCGACGGTCTACTCTACGAGGGAAAATTGCCAGTTCAGGCGATGCAGGAATTACTCGAGCGTGATCAGAAAGCGGAGCAAGTCTAACTAGTCAAGTAATTTGCGGCAGACCTCATTAATCGCTGCAGGGTATAACTCGTGCTCAGCAATCTGAATTCGCGCATGGAGGTTTTCTGGCGTGTCGTTGGGCAGAATTGGCACTTCGCGCTGCGCGATGACATCTCCATGATCGATTTTTTCATCAACGTAGTGGACGGTACAACCGGTCACTTTTTCACCAGCGACGAGCGCTTGTTTCCATGCTTCGAGCCCGGGAAATTTCGGCAGTAGCGATGGATGAATATTTACAATCCGACGGGGAAACGCATCCAGCATCGGCGATTTCAGAACGCGCATGAACCCAGCGAGAATCACAAGTTCGACACCGGTGTCACGAAGCATTCGCACAAGGTCGCCCTCAGCTTGCGGTTCCAATCGAGTGCGGAACCTGCCAGGCGGCAAATAGGCGTTGGGAATCGAAAATTCCCTCGCGATGTCGAGGATCGGCGCGTCGAATACATCTGAGATTACGACACGGACCTCGGCTGCGACGAGGCCGCTCCTAATGCTCTCAAGGATCGCGCGGCAGTTCGTCCCCTTACCTGATCCGAGGATGCCGAGCGGAACCTCTTTCATTTAATGATCTTTCGCAGTTTTTCCAGCAAATCGGAGGTCGAATGTCCATGCACGAATGGCAGGATGCGAACGTCCCCTCCGATTTCTCGCATTACGGCCTGTTCTTCAACATCCAGTGTTTCCGAAGTATAATCACCGCCCTTGGCATAAATCGCTGGTCTCGTCGCTTCGATGAATCGGGTCGCCCGCATTTCGGGAAAAATCGTGATGAAATCGACGCACTCGAGGGCAGCGAGCACTTCCGCGCGGTCGCTTTCGTTGTTCACCGGACGCCCCGCCCCTTTCAGTTCTCGGACAGATTGATCGCCATTCAAGCCGATTGCCAAAGCGTCACCCAGCGCACGCGCGGCTTGCAAATAGCGCACATGACCCACATGCAGCAAATCAAAACATCCGTTCGTGGCGACCAGTCTTTTCCTAGCCCCGCGCAACTCTCTTGCCCGCTCCGCCAATTGATCGATATCGATGATCTTGACGTTCATCGTTTGCTGATCACAAATTCTAATCCGCGGGGAACGATTTGAAAAATGGCCGGCTCATTTCCGACCAGTTCACCATCGACATTGAACCACATTCCGGGCTGCGAACGCACCGAGATCTTTTTTGCGCGTCGAAAAATAACCGCATTACTGGAGAGATGATTGCCCAAGAGCATTTCAGCGGCCAGCAACACCATTTTCGCTGGTGGACGTTTGGGGACGAGTACAACATCGAGTAATCCGTCGCGAAGATCGGCCTGACGGGCGATTGGCAATCCGCCGGCAACAAATTGCCCGTTCGCAACGACGACGTTGTAAAGCTCGATCATTAATCTCTCCACATCATCGAAAACGATGCTCGTCTGGTATGCGTGCAATTCCGGCAGAGCTGCCGCAGCGCTGCGCAGATAAGCGAGCGGCCCCCAGGTGGATTTAATTTCGGGCGTCAATTTCTCATCGACGAGACCGCTGAAGCCCCCGGCAGACACGTTCACGAAGTAACGCGTGCGGTCACTCGTCACGCGGACGAGATCAATCGGATCTGTTTGTTTGGCGCGCAGGATATCGATGTTCTCCTCGACGCTTGCAGGCAATCCAATTGATCGCGCAAAATCATTTGCCGTGCCGAGTGGCACAAGGCCCACGCAAACCCCTCGCGTGCGATGGGGCGTCGCAATTCCATTAATGACCTCATTCAACGTCCCATCGCCGCCCGCCGCAATAACGTAATCACATCTGGCACGAATCGCGTCGCGCGCGTAAGTTTCTGCCTCGCCTGCACGTTGCGTTAGACGCAGTTTCCTCGGATTGAGTCGGCGAAGCTGTTTTAGAAGACGGCTTCGATTAACAATCGACCCCGCGATCGGATTAAAAATGATATATGGTTTCACGCTACGATAATCAAACTTGCTCCCTAAGCGCGAGTTTCAGTTTTCGCTTTCGCTAATTTGGATCAAACTAGGAGAGAATCCCCACATGGCTATCAAGAGTCGCAAACCAAGTAAGAGCAAATCTATGACGGATGGCTTCCGCATTTCCAATGGACCGGTCATACGCCCGACAAAGGTGGCCAAAAGAGAGGACGACGATTTGGGTGATATGGTCGAGCTCCCGCGAGCTTTTGCCGCGCCGATTTTATTCGCCATCGCCCGCGATCCACAGACCATCTTCACCTATTGGAGCATCGATTGGTCAACCATCTTCGCTCAAGCGATGCCCGTGGACCGGCAAGTCCACTTGCGCGTTTACACGGTTGACGGGGCACAGGAGACGAGCGCTGCGGTCGAACCGATGGCTGGGAATTCCTACCTGCCGGTTTCACAGCCGCGCGGCGTTTATCGTGTTGAGATCGGATATTATCAGCCTGAAGACGTTTGGAATTCGGTCGCGGTCTCCGACGAAGTAACGATGCCGCCTGACAACGTGGCGACCGATATAGATATCGATGTTGCTACGATCCCACTTCATCTCAGTTTTCAACAGCTCCTTGATTTATTTCGGGTGTCGAATGGCGCCGCCTTGACGGAAATTATTTCTCAGTTCCAGAAGCGCGCTTTGAATGAGAAAGAGCGCGAGTTACTGAGCCCGGAAGAGCAGACAATTCTTCGCGCGATGGACCTTTCGTTATTAAACACCGCGGTCGCTTGGCGGGCGTTTCTGAATCAGGCCGACTACGAGACGCTACGCAGACGCGCGGAATCGATTCTCAGTTCCGGCTCGGCCAGCCCGCGCGGTGGATTTGGCGAAAGTAGTTGGGCCTCAGCGGCCTCCTAAGTACGCGCTTTTCACGCGATCGTTCGCGCGCAAGGCGCTGGAACGGTCATGCAGGAGAATTCGACCGGTTTCGAGGACGTAACCGTAATGCGAGATTTCCAGCGCGAGGTTCGCGTTTTGCTCAACGAGCAGAATGGTGATGCCCAACGACTGATTGATCTCGACGATCTTTTCGAAAATCGTTTTTGTAAGAATCGGCGCGATCCCGAGGGATGGTTCGTCCAGCATCAAACAACGCGGCTTGCTCATGAGCGCACGGCTGATCGCCAGCATCTGTTGCTCACCTCCGGACAGTGTACCTGCGACTTG
>QHOQ01000108.1:3722-3928 GCA_003219355.1 Verrucomicrobiota bacterium | reverse complement strand
TTTCCCGGTCGTCATCAACGATCAGGATGCGTCGCTTTTCTTTGACCGGCGACCTGGCGATTGCATCGATCTCAGACTGATCGAACCAATAAACACGAGACAGGGGTGGATTCTGACTAGCAATGTACGAAGCATTCACATTGAATCCGTTCGCGTCTTTGATGACTTGCATTACACCGGATACTTCCGAATCTACGCCGTGCCTC
>QHOQ01000108.1:0-3678 GCA_003219355.1 Verrucomicrobiota bacterium | reverse complement strand
TCGGCGGTCTGTGGGTCATACACGAGAAGATCGAAGATCAGACTGCACTTGGTTCTAGCAAGGCGATAATTTCCTCCAATTTTGATGTGCCAATGATTGGCGTCGAAACCTTCAGCGTTCGGTGGTTCGCGAAATAGACATATGACCCTTTTCCGCGATCATCAACGGCCTCCGATTTTATGTAACTATTCTTTCAGTGGTTCCTGCTGCCCGAATTGAAGCTGGCGCGGGTTTACGAAATCCGCCGAGCAAAGATAAACGCGGCCTCGTTCTACTTCAGGCCCTGCATGAAGTCCGCCTCGCCCTTGCGACCGGACGCGCGCTTGTCATCTTTCTTCGCGTCTGTCTTGCCGCCCTTCGGGTCGATCTTCGGTTTCAAATCGCGAACTTCAACTTCTCGTTTTTTCTTCTCCGCCGATTCAGGCTGGCTGTTTTCATTGGGCATAATTTAACATCTCCGCCTGCGGCCGCTGAGAATATCAGGGGGCATATAATCAATCAACACCAAAGCTTGACCTTATATGCTGCCGGGGTGCTTTCACCTTAAAGGGAAAAGTGAAGCATATGTGTTGTACTTTCAATGATCCCAGCGGACTCGGGCAAAAGTAGGCAGGATATCCGATCACTCTCGCGGAAGGGTCGCGGGCCCGCAGCGACACGCTCATAATGGAAGATTGCCACCTTTGAGCGGTCTTACTCAATACTCAGAATCCCTCTTCTATTTCGTTAATCGATTCCAGTGTAGAATAGTCGCGCAGGTTGGGAATAACGCGTTTCATGTTTTGATTACGGGCAGCATAAGCCACGCCGCAAATCTGATCAGGTTTTCGAAGCTTTTCGAAAGACAAAGGCGGCAATAACCATCGCACCGATTGAGAGCCAATCCGCCGCGATCCATAGGCTGCGATCCCGAAGGGACAGAAAGATTGGATTAAACAAAGCGGTCAGCACCGCAAAAATCCATAGCCATGGCAGGCGCTTCATTTGAAAGGATATGGCCGCAGAATAAGCAAACACCGTACAGCAAATCCAGCGGAGCAAAGTGTAGAAATTGTCAGACTGTCTCTCCACCGCAGCAAAAACGAGCATCACCGCTGCAATTAGCCAGGCGGCGCAGAGTAGAAGAATCGTGCTCTTGGCTTTCATTCCTGCGGAAGCGAGGATTTTCCATCATCGCTCGCCAGTTGCAATCACCAATCTAGAATTTACAATCTGAAATTCGCTTCGGGGTCTTAGCTCAGTTGGTAGAGCGCCTCAATGGCATTGAGGAGGTCAGGGGTTCGAATCCCCTAGGCTCCAAATTTTCCCCCACAAATTTGGAGCACCTGGCAGGTTGCACGAACCTTGCAACAAAGCGCCATTTATGATGTTTAATCGGCGGAGCAACCTAATGAAACGATTCAGTATCTTGGTGTTCTGTTCGATCTCAATACTCGCGATCACCCTTTGCACTGCTAATGGACAGACAGACGCGCCGGGCGTGCAAAACGGTAGTCGCGCGGCAGGAAACAGCAGGCCTCACACCACGGGCGTGCATCGAAACGCACCGATCTCGCAAAATGTCATTCGCACGCCAGGAAGCGTTAGCCCTGGAGTGATCAATTCGCACCTGGTCCAGATTGGTGGTCAGCCTAGCCTGAATCCCCGGCCAACTTACTCGCCATTCTCGCGGCCACTGAATCCTACTCTAGCGGAAATGAGCGCTCGACGGTCCGCGCGAATTGACAATGTGGAATCAATCCCGGGTATTCGAGCGAGACGCGAAATGGCGCAGACTGCGCTGCCGATCGCGAATACTCAGCCGGTAGTCAAAACTGACAAATTACAACCAACTGGCGACGATTTGATGGGGCGCCAAATATCCGAAGGTCCGGAAGCGATCGACGCTCACCGCATCGCAAAAAACAAAGATACGCAACCGATCACTCGTGATTTAGCGAACGGCGAAACCAAGCGGCACCCGCGGAAATGGAATCAGCCAAACGGAAGTAATCACTCCAGCTATTTTGATGCGCTGCAACGTCATCGGCACGAATGGCACAATCGCGATTGGTGGCGACAACATTGTAGCACTATCGTTTTTGTTAGCGGAGGATATTACTTTTTGGACGCTGGCTATTGGTATCCAGCCTGGGGCTATGATCCGAGCTACAATTATTACGATCAGGATGGACCGATCTACACTTACGGCAACCTCTTGCCCGATCAGGTTATCGCGAATGTTCAAGCAGTGTTGCAAGATGCGGGTTACTACTTTGGCCCGGTAACCGGTTCGCTCAATGTGGAGACGCGAGCGGCCCTCGCGAATTTTCAACGCGACCAAGGCCTGCTTATTACAGGCGCGATTGACCAGCCGACAATCGAATCGCTAGGATTGTATTAGTGACTGCGCTCGCGTAGCCGATCATTGAGATTGTCCGTTTAATACAGAGGCCGCCGCTTCAGGCACTTGAAGCCACCGGCAAATCGCTGTTCAACACTACGATCTTAAGGTCTCCCTGTTTTCGCAGGACGTCGACTCGAACGTCTTGCTTGTCTCTGGTAAGCGAAAGGTCGACGCAGGCCTCTCCTATCCGAAGGTTTCGGATCGTTACTTGCTCGAGGAATTCCGGCAGAACGGGCCCCGAGAATACTAGTTTCCGTTCCAAACCCAGCACACTAACACCAAGGCAAGCTTGAAGCAGGAGGAACGCTGCGCCCGCCGCCCACGCTTGCGGAGCGCACGCAACGGGATATGACGTAGGGCCCTCGCCAGCACGTCGTGCAAAGCCGCAGAAGAGTTCAGGGAGCCGATGAAGCTCAAAGAAAAGGCTCGCGTCGAACAAAGCCGTTATCACTTTCGCCGCTTCGTCCTTCAGGCCAAACCGGGTGAATCCCGCGCCGATCAGAGCGTTGTCGTGGGGCCAGACCGATCCATTGTGGTAAGACATCGGATTATAACGTGCTTCCTGTGCGGCCACGGTGCGAATTCCCCAGCCGGAAAACGACGCCTCCTCAGTGAGTGTCGCTGCGACGCAGCGTGCGTGTTCGTCACTCGCAATTCCAGCGAAAAGGCAATGACCGGCGTTAGAGGTGCGCACGCGGCAAGGCTGCTTGTTTCCATCAAGTGCTAAGGCAAAAGTTGAGAGGTCGTCACACCAGAAGGTCTCATTAAAACGCTGACGCAGTTTCTGGGCTTGGCTCACAAGCTCCTGCGCCGACGTTTCATCGCCCAGACCTCGGGCCAGTCCCGCTGCCGCTAGCTTCGCCGCATAGACGTAGCCCTGCACCTCGCATAAAGCGAGCGGGCCTTCGGCAGGTTGACCGTCANGCATGAAAGATCGCGTCATGGGAATCCTTCCAACCTTGGTGAACTAGCCCATGATGCGAGCGACGGGAGTACTCCACGAATCCATCGCCATCGCGATCGCCGTAGCGATCGATCCAGGTGAGGGCGCGCGTAACATTCGGCCAAATCGAGCGAACGAACACATGGTCACCGGTACGTTCGTAATAAGCGCCGGCCAGCATGACGAATAACGGCGTCGCGTCGATTGAACCGTAGTAGAGACCGAAGGGAACTTCACCTAGAGCAGCCATTTCTCCCTGCCGTGTTTCATGAAGTATTTTCCCAGGTTCGGCATCCTGCTCGGCGTTCTCGGTCTGCGCCTGCTTCGCGGCGAGGTACGACAACACGCC
>QHOQ01000107.1 GCA_003219355.1 Verrucomicrobiota bacterium | reverse complement strand
CGCGGACCACGCTCTTTGCTTTCAATTTGCCAAAGGTGATGATCTGCGCGACCCGGCGTTCGCCATATTTCTGCCGGACGTACTCGAGTACCTCGCCGCGACGCGCTTCGCAGAAATCGACATCTATATCCGGCGGAGAAATTCGATCCGGATTCAGGAAACGCTCGAAAATCAATCCGTATTGCAGCGGATCGATGTCGGTAATGCCAAGAACATATGCAACGAGCGAACCCGCAGCCGACCCACGACCCGGGCCGACCGGAATGCCGCGCTGTTTGGCGAAGTGGATGAAATCCCAAACAATCAGTATGTAACTGATGAATCCGGTCTTCTCGAGTACCCCAAGTTCATAATCGAGCCGCTGTTGCAGTTGACTATCCGTCGTCGCTCGGTCGCCGTAACGCTGCTGCAACCCTTTCGCGCAAAGATCGCGCAGATACGTTTCGCGTGAAATCCCCTGTGGGACCGGATACTCGGGATACTTCGATTTTCCGAGTTCAATCTCCAAATTGCAGCCGTTGGCGATTTTTAAAGTATTCGCGATCGCTTCAGGGAAATCGCGAAAGATTTCGCGCATCTCCTCCGGCGACTTGAAATAGAGTTCCGGTTTGTAACGCATCCGGTTTTCGTCCTGCACCATTTTCCCGGTGCCGATGCAAAGCATCACGTCGTGCGCGTCGTGATCGCTCCGTCGCAAGAAATGCACATCGTTTGCGGCGACGAGTCCGACCCCCAGGTCCTTGGCGATCTTTGGCAAAACGCAATTGCATTGCCGCTGCTCTTCCATCCCGTGGTCGTGCATCTCCATGAAGAAATTTTCCGCTCCGAGAATATCGCGATACTCAGCCGCGCTTTGTTTGGCGACGTCGATCTTGTTCGCCTGGATCGCGCAGTTCACTTCGCTCGCCAGACAACCGCTGAGCCCGATTAATCCCGCGGAATGTTGGGCGAGAAGTTCCTTATCGATCCGCGGCCGGTAATGAAATCCATCGAGATGCGCGGTCGAGATCAGTTTAACCAGATTGTGATAACCGGTTGCGTCGCGCACGAGCAAAGTGAAGTGATACGCCGACTCGCGCATCGAGTTCGGTCGATCTTTGTGCGAACGCGGTGCGATGTACGCTTCGCAGCCGATGATCGGTTTGACGCCGGCGCGCTGTGCTTCCTGGTAAAATTCAATCGCGCCGTAAAGATTGCCGTGATCGGTCATCGCGACCGCGGGCATCTTCAATTCAGCCGCTTTTTTCATCAGCTCTTTTATTCGAATAGCGCCATCGAGCAGCGAATACTCGGTGTGGAGATGCAGGTGAACGAAAGAATCGCGAGGCATTCAAGTTCACTATAAACTTGCCGGTTGCGGCAGCAAGACGAAGCCGCTGAAACCACGAACTGTGGAGAGCGCCGCGGAATAAGAGGCCACGCTAACGCTTTATCGCATCAACGTTTTAACGAACTGAAAAACGATGCTTGCATCGTTCGCTCGGCGTTGTTATGAGAGCGCGTGCCGCGCTCAGCTTTCGATTGCAAAGCACGACGCGACGCCGAGTTTACACCGACATGAAAAAACTGGAAGCGATCATCAAACCTTTCAAACTCGAAGAGGTCAAAGAGGCACTCGCCGAATTGGGAATTGAAGGGATGACCGTGACGGAAGTCAAAGGGTTCGGCCGTCAGAAAGGCCACACCGAGATTTATCGCGGCAGCGAATACACCGTGGATTTTCTCCCCAAAGTGAAAGTGGAAGTCGTGCTCGCCGACGACCTGGTGGAGAAAGCGGTCAACGAAGTCGTGCGCGCGGCCAAGACCGGCAAGATCGGCGATGGGAAAGTTTTTGTTCTTCCAGTCGAACACGCGGTCCGCATCCGCACGGAAGAGATCGGCGAAAAAGCGGTGTGAGGCGCGCCGCTCGATCTCCACAAACGAGTAGTCCTCGGGGCGAGTTGCGCCTCGAACGAGATTTAGTGATCTAGTGGATTAGCGACTTAGCCATTCAATTTCTTCTGCCTCTCAACCATCAACACAATTAACCATCAACCTCCGCACCCAATGGCCAAAGAAAAAACTCCATCCGACGTTAGCAAAATGATCAAAGACCACGAGGTAAAACTCGTGGATTTTAAATTCACGGATCTGCCCGGCACGTGGCAGCACTTCACCACGACGCTCACCGAATACAACGACGACATTTTTACGGAAGGACTCGGCTTCGATGGATCGAGTATTCGCGGCTGGAAGGTCATCAACGCGTCCGACATGCTCGTGATTCCCGACCCCTCCACGGCGTGGATCGACATCTTTAACGCCGAGCCGACGCTGAGCTTGATTTGCACGATTGTCGATCCGATCACGCGCGAGCCGTATGATCGCGATCCGCGCGGCATCGCCGAAAAAGCCGAAGCTTACTTACAGAGCACCGGAATCGCTGATACCGCGTTCTTTGGGCCCGAGGCCGAGTTTTTCATCTTCGACGATGTGCGCTTCAGCTACGCCACCAACTCGTCATTCCATCTCGTCGACAGCGTGGAAGGCCATTGGAACAGCGCGCGCGAAGAATTCCCGAATGTTGGGTACAAAATTCGGGCGAAAGAAGGCTATTTTCCTGTTCCGCCGATGGACACGTTGCAGGACATCCGCAATGAGATGTCACTGGAGCTGGAGAAAGCCGGCGTCCCGATCGACAAACAGCATCACGAAGTCGCCACGGCTGGTCAAGCCGAGATCGACGTCCGGTTCGCGCCGCTCAAGGTCATGGGAGACTCGATGCAGTATTACAAATACATCATCCGCAACGTCGCGAAGAAGCATAACAAGACGGTCACTTTCATGCCGAAGCCGCTCTTTGCCGACAACGGCTCGGGCATGCACACCCACATGTCACTCTGGAAAGATGGCAAACCGCTCTTTGCCGGAAACGGTTACGCGGGGTTGAGTGAGATGGCGCTTTTCTTTGTCGGCGGAATTTTGAAACACGCGCCCGCGCTTACCTGCATCACGAATCCGACTACGAATAGCTACAAGCGGCTCGTACCCGGATTCGAAGCGCCGGTCAACCTCGCCTATTCCGCGCGCAATCGCTCCGCCGCGATTCGGATCCCGACTTACTCCGCTAGTCCGAAAGCCAAGCGGATCGAATTTCGCACACCCGATGCCTCGGCAAATCCATACATCGCCTTCTCCGCATTGTTGCTGGCCGGACTTGACGGAATCCAAAACCGCATCGATCCCGGCGATCCACTCGACAAAAATCTTTACGAACTACCGCCGGAAGAACTCGCGCAAGTCGCGAGCGTGCCTGATTCACTCCGTGGCGCAATCGAAGCGCTCCAAGCCGATCACTCGTTCCTTTTGCGCGGCGACGTCTTCAACGCCGATTTCATCGCTAATTGGATCGACATGAAACAAAAGGAATACGACGCCCTTCGGCTGCGACCTCATCCGTACGAGTTCGCGATGTACTACGACGTTTGATCACGAACATCGCGGCCGCACTCGTCACGCCGCAGCCCTGGCCGAAGGCGGCTGAGGCCCGTGTCGAAGTGCCGCTCGTTAGGCGCTTCATGGTTATGTCACAACTCGTTCTCATTTTTTTCACCATGGGGGTGTTGCTGCCAAGTTTAGCGCTCGCCAAGCGTATCGCGCCAGCAAAGGTCGAGCCTGTAATTCATCAAGGCGTTCGATACATTGCTCCGAATGACCATGGTCGTCGCGCATACATCGAGGCATGGGATGTCCGGACCAACAAGAAGCTCTGGGATTTGACGGTCTTCACCAACCGGATTGATCCAACGCTTGAGCAGGACGTTCAGTGGGTCTTCATCAAGACGCTGAGCGTTCAGGACGGGACGCTGATTGTGACATCTGAGCGTGGCGAGACTTACCGGGTTGATTTGAAGACAAAAACGGTGACGCAATCCGAACAACCTAACACCGCGCTGGAGCCAGCAGTGCAAGCAGAAATCCTGGCGCTCCAACACCAGTGGGCAACCGCTATCGAGCGGCAGGACGCGGCCGCGGGCTGACTTATGCCGAGTTGCTCCATCTAACTGGGCGCAAGTCGCATTCTTCGTAACAAACAGGTATTAAACCCCACATGTACGAACATCGAAAGCAGCCTCTTCTCAGTGCAGCTCGATTTACAAAGCGCGTAATTCGCCATTTCATCCTCGCGCTTCTCTTCCTCGCCGCAGGCTTGGGAATCGGAGTATTAGGGTATCACTGCCTGGGTGAGTTGAATTGGATTGATTCGCTCCTGAATGCTTCAATGATTCTGGGTGGCATGGGACCCGTGGATCCTCTCCATTCATCGGCGGCCAAAATATTTGCTTCCTGTTACGCCTTGTTTTCCGGACTGGCTTTTATCGGAATTGCATCCGTGATCATAGCCCCGTTCGCCCATCGGATTTTGCACCGCTTTAATCTCGACAAAGAATGAGAGGGAAACGCACGTGAAAGAAAAAATATTATGACAAAGACATACCTTACACTCCTCGTTCTCACGGCTGGTGTACTTAGCTGCAAGCAGCTTGCCTGTGCAGCCGATCCGACCCATGCCGACCAGCCGGCCCTGCCTCCGGCTGAGGCAATATCGAGGCTGAAAGAGGGCAATGGGCGCTACACGAGCGGCAATCAGCAGCATCCGCACGAGTCGAGCGAAGAAAGAACCTACATGGCAACCGCCAGCTATGAAAACCTGGGCATGACCGCTGCGGAGGCAGCAACGCGACGCGCAGAACTGAAAACGAGCCAGCATCCGTTCGCAATCGTTCTTAGCTGCTCCGATTCGCGGGTTCCGCCGGAAATCGTGTTCGATCAAGGACTCGGCGATCTATTTGTGATCCGAGTGGCCGGTAACGTGATCGACGATCAGAGTCTCGGCAGCATCGAATATGCGGTCGATCATTTGGCCGTACGACTCATCGTGGTGCTCGGGCATCAGCGTTGCGGCGCCGTCAAGGCGGCAAGAGAAACAATCGCTGCGAAAAGTGAAGCGCCCGGTCACATCCAGTCGCTCGTCACGGCGATCCAGCCGGCGGTGGAAGCGACAGCCAAAGGAGACCTGAAAACAACGGTCGAAGCGAACGTAAGGAATGTTGCGCAAGCGCTGCGTTCATCGACGCCGATTCTCAAACCCAAGGTCGATTCCGGTGAGTTAAAAGTAGTCGGCGCGTATTACAGTCTCGATACCGGGGCGGTCGCTTTCACGGACGAAAAGTAAGCCGGTAAATTGAGCAAACCGGTCTTTGATTTTGCGCGGCCTGTTTCTTTGCGGGACATGAATCCCGGGATATGGCAAACGGCGAAATCATCGAATCGTATGTGCCGGCGCGGCTGGACCGAATGCCGTGGAGTCGATGGCATTGGCTGATTGTCGTCTCACTCGGCGCAACGTGGATTCTTGATGGTCTTGAAGTCACACTGGCCGGTTCGTTAGGCGGAATCTTAACACGTCGCGAGACTCTTGGGCTGACTGATACGCAGGTCGGGGCCAGCGCGACCTTCTATCTCGCTGGCGCTGTGCTCGGCGCGCTTCTTTTTGGATATGGAACGGATCGGCTCGGCCGAAAAAAATTGTTCTTCGTCACGGTCGCGGTCTATCTCGTGGCGACGGGGCTAACGGCGTTTTCCTGGAATTTCGCGAGCTACGCTTTCTTTCGC
>QHOQ01000019.1 GCA_003219355.1 Verrucomicrobiota bacterium | reverse complement strand
AACGACCAACCGAGCATCAGCCCAATGATCGCTCCGATCATGTCGATGAGGACATCGCCAGCTGAAGCGGTTCGCGACGAGACAAACGACTGATGAAACTCATCTGACGCAGCAATCAGTATCGAAACAACCGAAGCGGTCACGAACACCGTCGACATCCTTGTTTTAAGATTGGTTCCACGGTAAACTGCCCGCCACAAAAGTGCCGCGAGAATCGCATACTCTGTCAGATGCGCGAGCTTGCGCACAAAAAACTGGACTTTCGCAATCGCGTCCGCGGTAATCTCCGGGTTCAACCAGCGCAAAACCGGAACGAAAAAGCGCGACGTATGTTCGGCCGACATCAGATCAGTCGATCCGACGTAGATCAGCGCCAACCAAATGAATACTGGCATCCAGTATTGTGCCAAGCGCGAGTGCGTCATTTCCTAAGTGGCGTTCACCGTATTTGCACGAGAGAATAATATCGGAAAGAAAGGCGGACGGTAGAATTTTCACGCTAGATGGAAAGTTTATAATTCCTTGCCAGAGCGGAGCAAAGAATCTGCGTAACTGGGTATACCGTGTCGAATTGCTTCATTGGTAATGCGCCAGCTCCACCGGCAGGGGTGGCAGTGACCAGTCAGGCAGGTGGGAATTGACAAAGCTTTTGACGCAGGTATCACGTTACAAAACAAGCTCATCCGGCCGTTAATGTATGCGCCGCATTGCGCTGAAATACTTGGCGCAGGGAGCTTGCTTCACTTAATTCGTAGAACAAAAAACCAATGAAAAAAAATATCTTATTGTGCACTGCGCTCCTGGCGCTTGCGTTCACGGCGCAGGCCGACGACGACATCATCGGTACCGCCAGGAGCACCGGCCAGTTGAACACCTGCATGGCGGCGTTGAACGTCGCTGGCAAGGCGGCGATGCTCAAAGAGAAGGGCCCGTACACTGTATTCGCGCCGACTGACGAAGCATTCGGCAAACTGCCGCCTGGAATGCTGCAGGACTATTTGAAACCTGAGAACAAAGAAAAGCTTGGCAAACTCCTCACCTATCACATCCTTAACGGTGCCATCACTTCTGAACAGTTGACGACGAAGAAAGTGCCGACGGTTAATGGCGCCACTCTCGACATTAAGGTCACTAATAAAGAAGTAATGGTTAACGATGCTCACGTGACTAAAGCCGACGTGAAGGCGTCCAACGGCGTGATCCATGTCATCGACAAAGTGTTATTGCCGCCATCGACACAATAGGTTGATCCAAGTTTCCCGGCAGACGGTCTCGAAGCACATTTCGGGCATTTTGGCTTCACCGCCAGTCGGTAGCGACTGTTTGCGCGGGAAGCCAAAATAGAGTGCGACAGCTATCGGAAAGAAAACCAAAAAAGTCGGCAGGATGCGGAAATCTCGTTTGAGATAGAATCGGCCAAAGTACTGGCCTAGCGAGAACTCCGAATTTCCCCACAATCGCCCAGAGCCTGGGCGGTGCGCGTTCGCGGATCTCCAGTCTAAAACTGGAAATAAACAAATGGAACTTGATCGGTAACCGGAAACAGCTCGAGCGTCAGAAATACGCAGACGTATGCCGGGATTTGGACGCGTGCCGGAGCCAGGGCTAGCCGGTCAATGAACTGGTTACGCTCCTGGGCAACCGCTAAAAACAGGGAAATGAAAAAGAGCACCACCGTGCCGGTTGTAAACAGGAAGTTGCCAGTTACGTGGTGAAAACCGAACATTCCACGCAAAATAAACGCGCTGTCTTGTAGCGTGCTGGCACGAAAGAACGCGACGCTTACTGCGTAGCACAGAAACATTAGAGCAACGCTAAACGGCACGAATAAGCGTTTTCTCATAACCTCCGAAAGCAGGGTCCCAGCGGTTGCCCGGTCGAAAACCCGATGGCTAAGGAGTAGAACACCATGATAAGCTCCCCACAAAACGAATGTCCAGTTAGCACCATGCCATAACCCGACGAGCACCATGACGAGTATAAGGTTGCGATATAAAGCGAATCGCCCTCTTCTCCGGCGACTGAGCGGCATAAACAAATAGTCCCGCAACCACAAAGAGAGCGTAATATGCCACCTCTGCCACAAGTCGGGTGGGTTCCTGGATAAGGCTGGGCGGGCGAAATTAAGCGGAAACTCAAAGCCGAGCAGCTTAGCGCAACCGCGAGCAATATCCGTATAACCGGAGAAATCGAAGAAAACCTGAAGAGCGAATGCAACGCAGCCCGACCATGCAGACAGCCAACCCGGGTGCCCGCCTAAATCGCCGAAGTATTTGTCAGAAACGATCGCAAATCGGTCAGCGAAGACTATCTTTTTTAGAAGGCCGGAAAGGATAAGGACGATTCCACTTTGGACGACGACGGTTGCGGGCCGCCGCCAGTTCTGAATTTGAGAGATGAATTGCCGTCCACGAATGATCGGACCTGCGATCAAGTGGGGGAAGAAGGCAATGAAGAAAGCGTAATCGATGAAGTTTCTTACTGCCTTCATCTTTCCCCAATAAACGTCAATCGTGTAAGAAAGGCTGGCAAACGTGTAGAAGCTGATTCCGACAGGAAGAATGATTTGTAAAATGACTGAGGATTGGGGCAGATGGAGCAGCGTAGCTAGCGAGCCAGCGAAGAAGTTATAATATTTGAAAAAGCCCAGAATTCCCAGGTTGACTACAAGGCTAACAACAAGCAGTAATTTTTTCCGGCGACCGCTCGCCGATTCCAGTAGAATTCCTAGCCAATAGTCAACTATAGTTGAAGTGAGGATCAGCACGATAAACCGGGGATCCCACCACATGTAAAAGACATAGCTGGCACATAGGAGAAGAACTTTGCCGACGCGGAATGGCACACTGTAAAACAGCGCCAGCACGATCAAAAAAAAGATCCAGTATTGAAAACTGTTGAATAACATCAGGGACAGCTAGTCGAGTGGAAGCAGAATGTTTAGAATTAGTCGATTATGAGAGCCTGATTAATTCAGGCACCATTACTTCGGTCGATCCAACTGCATAGATCTTATGTCTTCACCTAATCGCGCGTTTATTAGGACAGAGAATCTAACAGCCACTATGTGTTCGCCTTACCTTGAGTCTGTTCGGCGATATAATCTACAATGTCCTTCACTGTTTTCACATTAAAGAGCACCTCGTTTGGAATCTGAATAGCGAACTTGTCTTCCAGTTCAAAGGCAGTTTCGAGCGCTCCGAATGAATCCATTCGCAAATCCTCCGCCAGCAACACCTCGGGCTTTATATTGGCCGTATCGATCTTCAACTGTTTCGCCAAGATCTCCTTAACGGTTTGCTCGACCTGCGCGTAATGATCCATTTGGGTCAGTCCCTGAATTTTGAAAAGATCAAACAGGCATTGCAATTGCCGAACCCGAATGAATTGGACAATACTGTATTTAGCGCTGCCGCTCGGCCCTGACCTGGCACATAATCCAGATCACACTCCGGATCCTTATCCTTATAGTTTATCGTGGGCGGCACGAACTGTTCCTTGATGGCGAGCGCGCAGACCGCCGCTTCGATTGCTCCGGCTGCTCCGATGGTGTGGCCGATCATGGATTTGGTCGACGAAACTGGAATCTCATAAGCGCGCTTGCCGAACAAGGCCTTGATAGCTTTGGTCTCAGTGCGGTCATTAGCGCCCGTAGAGGTGGCATGAGCGTTGATATAATCAATATCACTGGTGCTAACCCCAGCATCTTCAATAGCGTCAGCCATGGCCCGGCAGGCATCCGCCCCCTCAGGATCGGGTATCACAATATGATACCCACCAGAATTGCTGGCATAGCCCTTTACTTCCGCATAAATCGGGGCGTTCCTTTTTAAGGCATGTTCCAATTCTTCCAGAATCAACACCGCAGCGCCTTCGCCCAAAACAAAGCCGTCGCGGTGTAGATCGAACGGGCGCGAGGCCTCTTGGGGAGCATCATTTCTCCTCGATACAACTCTTAAACGGCAATACGCGCCAAAGGTAAAGACCGTCAGCGGCGCTTCCACCCCACCGGAAATGCACACATCCATCTCACCATACTGGATTTTTCGAAACGCCTCTCCGACAGCATGGGCGCCGGAAGCACAGGCGGTTGAGATCACCATGTTCGGCCCTAGCACGCCGTATTGGATGGCGATGTGGCTTGAAACGGCATTCGGTGTAATCCGCGGCACGCACGCAGGATTTAAGCGGAGCGTGTCTCTTTCATAGGCGAGCATCATCTGCTGTTCGTGGAATAAAAGCCCACCCAAACCCGAGCCGATAACGGAACCGACCCTGTATTTATCTTCTTTGCTTAGATCCAACACGCTGTCAGCCAGGGCCATCTGCGTGCAAGCCAAACCAAAATGAACGAAGCGGTCTACGCGTTCGGCCACGTTTCCGGGCATAAATTGCGAGGGGTCAAAATTGTTGACCTCGCTGGCGACTCTGGAATCAAGATCGTGGTGATCAAAGCGCGTGAGCGCACCGGTTCCGGAGAGGCCTTGCTTATTTGCTTCCCAAAATGCCTGCGTTCCCACACCGTTGGAGGCGATAATCCCCAAGCCAGTGATGACGACGCGCGGCCTTTTCATTATTTGATATGTTGAAATTTTATTGATCTGGACCAAAAGCAAATCTCTGGCCTAGGGTGCTGTGTGGGTCCGGGATTGGGGCGGTCATTTTATCGCGCTTTCTTGCATTGGCAACCTATGAGCAAAAGTTTTCCGCCGACAAGGAGTGGGTTCAGAACTGCTCAGGGTCGGAGGCAAAGTGCGCAGAATTCGCCGGCTTCAACTGCTTGACTAACTCCGCCACCACTGTCTCGGTAAACTTCTGCCGGCCTTTTGCGTTAACATGGTAGCCATCAAAATAATATTCGGGAGCCTCGAGGAAGTCGAACGTGTGTTCTGGAAGTGACAAAATGGGTTTGTCCATCGTCATGCCGGAGAAAAAAGTCTGATAAGCCATTGAAGTCCGCGAAAACCGTCCAAATGGTCCTCGGGGCGTGGGCACAAGCACGATTGCAGTCGGACTGTTCGAATAGCGCTTTAGGATCCGGCGAATCCACTGGCGTTGCAGTGCTATTAATTGCTCACTCTCCGATTGCGAGGGCTCCTGTAGGCTGCCCTTAATAGCTTCTCTCTGAGTCTCTGTTAGCCGCGACGGGAAGGTTATTTGGCCCGTATTTGGATCATAGGAAGTACCTGCGATGTCGTCGGCCCGACCCTTATATGCAGCGCGCGCGAGAATGCGTTTGTGCTCCGATCGAATGCTTTCCGCACGCACGGCAGGATGTTCGAAAAGATCGATAACATCACTTTGAAGCGCCGATCCTCGGAGGATGCATGCCGTGAACGCTCGGAAACGATCCGACCATTCCTCAAAACTAGAAGTAAAATCGAAGCAATCACTATACCGTAGGAGCGGGGCGGCCATGGGAATTTTCAAAAGTTGACCGCGGCGTCGGTTGTAGCCGTAACCATACGGAATGACGATCGCGGAGTAACGTCGTGCAGTAGGATCAATTTCCCGCAGCATATAGTACCATATGTCGATAGATGAGGCCGGCTCTGCCAGACTCACAAACTTGAACCCGCCCTCGGAGCCTAGCTTATCGGCAGCCGTGGCAGAGAACCCTTCCGCGACCCGGGAATCTCCCACGACGAGCACCTCCTTTAGGCCAGATGAGACGCGTTCCTTTTCAGCTCTTGTGAGTATCGCCATTCTCCCGGCGAACGAATCTGGAGCCAAAATTGAGGTATACAATTCTGTATGGAAGATGGCACCGTCGACACAAGCGAACACGACCAGGCCGAGCAGCAGATTCCGGACGACGTGAAGCTGGCGAGGGGAAGTAGAAGGCTCAGCAGGGAACCCTGTGCGCATTTCTCCTGGCGTACTAAAGTAGACCGCGAAGTACAAAACCACCAGGGCGACCGCAGCTAACAACCATTGCGCATTGTTCTGCCATAATGTGGTGAGTGGAGAGACCTTAAGTGAGGCTTTGGGCGAGACTTTGAGCGCTGAGACTCCAGAGATCGTCACTGCCGCGAGCAAAGTCCGCTGTTCCACGTCTCTGTAGAGTTCGAAGAGGTAGCTAGCGCGTTTGATCCATGGGGCGGTCGCTCTTCCTGTAGGACCCGTAGCAAAAAGCGTACGTTTCTCACCATTCGTGGATACGTAAACAAAACCGACTGATCCGTCTCCTGTATCCCACCGGATCTCACTGCGCCCGGGCTCAACGCCGACCGTCACGCGCTCCGGTGTGGCGTTAATGCTGGGAGCGCGTTTGACGTGATCGGTAGCGTTAGCCGTTCCGCTCGGTTGGGCGATCTCCCCTTTTGCCGACGGAGGTGCGAAACAAGCGCCAACGCAGATTGCGAGGAGCAGCAATCCGTACAGGATCTTCGATCTCGGGGAAGTCTCGATCGACGCTTCTCCGCATAAGAACGGGCGATTAGTAGAAAAATTATCCGTCATCCTTATCGTGAGATGCAACCTTCGGATCCGCGAACGGGACACTTACCACTAAGTTGACGTTTCTCGATGCTTCTCGATACGAAGTCTAAATTGCCCAATTACGGTTTTCAGCAACATCCGAACCAAACGGATCGACTCTTTCGCTTACGCAATCAGCACGCATAAGCTGATATTTCACCACGCCTTGGTAAAAACGCAAGAGAGTGGTAAATCGGCGCAGTGACCAACGTGCCGGCGACGTGTTCGTCACAAGGCGACGCCCGTTCGATTGCAGCCGCAACGTCACTCAGGGGGACCAATTATTGGCGGCCGTATTGTGAGACATTCCCATCAAACGGCGCATGACGGTTCGTGCTGTTGAGGGCAGCCACTTTCATTGAGCATCGTCACGACTGCCAGTACATTCCTCACACATCACAAAGTCGATGACGGACATTAACCTCACGCAACCTATCATTTTCGAACCGCTTTTCATGGAGCGGCCCTGGGGAGGTCGAAGACTCGAGACCCTATTCGGCAAGAAACTACCTGCAAACGCGAGCATCGGCGAATCATGGGAGATTGTTGATCGACCCGAGGCTCAGAGCATCGTGCGCGACGGTCCGCTACACCGGAAAACCTTGCATGAACTTTGGACGCAGCATCAACAAGAAATTTTCGGTGATGTTGCGAAATTCCCCCGATTTCCGCTTTTGATTAAACTTCTCGACGCGCAAGAAAAGCTTTCGCTTCAAGTTCATCCGCCGGAAAATATCGCGAGAAAAGTCGGCGGCGAACCGAAAACCGAATTCTGGTATGTGGCTGTAGCTGATTCGAACGCTCACCTGTTTATTGGTCTGCGAAAGGCGATGACGCGCAATCAATTTGAAGAGGCAGTGAGTGCGGGGACTGTAGCGGATCACGTTCACAAGATCCCAGTAACGGCCGGCAATGCGATGTTTTTGCCTGCGGGACGATTACATGCTGTGGGAGCCGGTAACCTACTAGTCGAAATTCAGCAAAACAGCGACACGACTTATCGTGTCTTCGATTGGAACCGGGTCGATGAAAACGGGAAAGCGCGACAGTTACACGTCGACCAGGCACTGCAATGCATCAACTTTGATGATGTCGAACCAAAGTTGATCGAACCAAAGGGTGAACTGCTCGTTCAGCACAAGTTGTTTGAAATTCAAAAATGGGACTTGAATTCGTCACGCGAAATCGCGCCGCTTGGTCAATTCGCCATCGTCGGTTGTCTGACGGGCTCGCTTCGCTGCTCCGACGTCGATCTTGCGCCGGGGAAATTTTGTTTAGTTCCAGCCTCTTCACCCGATCGGCAAGTAAACCCGCGAAGCGCCGGAACAAGTTTACTCCGTGTGGCGATTCGCTAGGTAGCGCGGTTCATCCGAATCGCGCGCCAGCATTGAGGCGGGATTGGGGCTACCTACGCACGCAGCCAGATTCGATGGCGCACCTGGTCGTTCAGGATGGGAGTCGCGCGCGATTTCTGTGGCCACATCTCCAGCCGAGTCGCTGAAGAGAAAATCGCGCCTACTCCACAAGCGACCACGCAAAAGAGAACGACAATCGATTTGCTCGTACGGCTCATCCCAATTGCTTTGAAAGACCCGCTTCAGCCAGGCGTCGCAGGTATTGAAAACTGTAAATGCCGGTGTTGTGTCCGTCCCGCCAATGCGGCTGGAGCGCGTAGCCGCCGACCATATCGAAGCCCGCCAGCGCAAAACTTTCCGGCGAGTAAGTCGTGTTCGGTCGGGAGATATTTCCGAGCACGTCCGGCTCGCCACCGCACGCGGCACATGGGCATGCGCGACGGAGAATTTCTAAATCGAAATAAGATTCCGTCCCATCGTTCCAACGTATCGCGAGTTCATTTCCGATTTGTTGGACGTTGGTCGGTTCTAGGCGCATGAGTCGTCGATCCTAACACGATGTCGATCTTGAGAGCAATCGGAAGATAGGTGGACTGGAAGGCCACTGGCCGCGTAGACTTGTTTCATGACCGTCGTTTAGGGCGCCTGCGTTCGCCAAAAATTGCTGTTCCCACCCGCACCAGCGTAGCGCCCTCCTCCACGGCAATCGGAAAATCATTGGTCATGCCCATTGAAAGCTGGCCAAGATCGACATGAAATTCAGTTTGCAGGCGATCGCGTAATTCGCGGAGCTCGACAAAATATTTTCGGGACGCCTCTGCCTCTTCGGCAAGGGGCGGAATCGTCATTAGGCCCAGGATTGACAACCGCGGCAATGCGAGAAGCGATTCCATTTCCGCGCGCAGCTTTTCGGGCGCGAACCCAAACTTGCTCCCCTCGCCTGCCACGTTGACCTCGAGAAGAACTCGCGGATGCATTCCCTCCTCATCCGCGATCCGGTTCATCTCCTGTGCGAGCGCGATCGAATCAACGCTGTGAAAAAGCTCGAAAAGCGGAAGGGCATTCCGGATTTTGTTCTTTTGTAAATGACCGACGAAATGCCAGCGCAAGTTCGACGGCAACTCCGGAATCTTTACCCGCGCCTCCTGCACCCGACTTTCACCAAACAATTTTTGCCCGGCTTCAGTCGCTTCGCGCACTTTCTCAGCGGGATGAGTCTTCGTAATTGCAACCAGCTCGATATCATCAGTCGACCGACCGGCTTTTGCCGCCGTCTTCGCGATCTGGTCGCACACACGCTCGAGATTTTCGGCGACCTCGGCCATGCAGAATTGTAGGGCAAAGCTTGCCCTGAACGCCAGTCAAATGGGTGCTCCGCCTGCCAATTCGTTTGTTCCGACAGGCGATGCGCTCGCGCCCCATAATCAAATCGCGAACACTCCAAAGAATCAAAAAATTAGCTGATCACTGGCAGATAGTAGCTTTCGGTAGCCCGGAGTCAGCCAAACGCAGCGCAGCTCGGACCCCGTGCGCTGGCTTTTCGCGGCAAATAGCAATTCCCGTCGTGGCAGACCGGAGAGTCATCACCAGTTGTATTCAGCGGTCATCAAAACCTGATCTCGTCGAGAAGCTCAAAACCCTATAGGCGTTTGGATTGACACCCCGCCCGCGCGATCAAAATACTGCCGAATGAAGCTCACCAAAAATATCGGCATGTTGCTGCTTGCCATCTATCTGCTTATCGATGGCCTTTTAGGATTCGGCTTACATCTCGGACCATTGATTTTCCTGTTGTACATTGTGGCACTGGCCGCCGGTATTTTCATTCTCATCGGCAAATAGCGCGCCCTAGCCGGTCTCCGATAGATGGGATTTGGCCAGCTAAGCGAGCAATTCCATCATTTGCTTTGCAAGTTTCGGGCCAATTCCGGCCTCTTCATGTTTGAAATAAATGAAAACATCATCCCAGCCGTGTTGTGCACGGACGAACTCAACCCAACCTTCGATGTCGATCCTAGAATAATCTTCGCGGCGCAACCGCAGATAGCCCCAGGTTGCTGTTGAAACTTTTGGCGCCGTCAACTTTTCGCTATCGGCAATGCAAAGCGCTGCTTTGGTGGCTTTCAGTAAATCAAAAAGACGAAACTCGAACGCGGCGCGCATTCCGCCGGGCAGACCATTGACAAAATCGCCGAGGATAAAGGTGTCTTTCTTGAAATTGGGCGGGAGTTGAAACAGCACCGGACCCAGTTTCGCGTCGAGCGCTGACACGACGTCGTAAAAATATCGCAGCGTATCGGCGCAATCACGCAGCTTCGACCAATGTGTGATCTTTTGTGGGGCTTTGAGCGCAAACCGGAAGTTCTCCGGCGTCAGGTGCTTCCAATTGTCGATTGTCTTCGCGGCCGGGATGCGATGAAACGTGTAATTAATTTCTGTGGTGGCAAGACGTTCCGCATAAAACGGCAGCATTTTGTTCGCGGGTAGATCCTCCGGATAAAAATTCCCTTTCCATTCGGCGTATTGAAAACCGGACGTGCCAATCCACGGCTTCACGCAATAGTTCCCTCCACGATAAATAACCTTAGCTTTTCTTTCGCCAAAGTCGTGCCGCCTGTTTGCGAAATACTTTGATCCCGTTACGACGCTATTATTGTTTGGCGCAATTTCCTTCTGCGAAACTCCATCGCCAAAAGCGCCGCGATGGTGAGAATGTCGCTGGTGACGTGAGTCGCACGGACACTTCCGTAAGTAGCCGGAGTAAGAGTCGGCTCGAGCAGATCACGCACTTGTTTCGAGCTAGCCGAGGCGCCGCCGCTTGAATCGAACTGTTTAATCGCTTGGAGCGTGGCAAATCGCTGCGCCGTAACGTCGTGCATGGCATCAAGGTTTTTGTACGCGAATAAGGCGAAGAGAATCGACACTAGCGCGGTCGTGACCGCCGCCGGCTGTTTGCGCATTGATGAGAAGGCGAGCAAACCGCCAACGATGATAACGTAAAGATTCCAGTACGCTTGCATTGCGTTGGCGCGCTCGAAATAAAGCTGAATAAGTTCGTTGTAGTTCATAGGCTTGGGTAGCAATGCATTATTGCGATTCCGTTTTTTTGACGCGAGAAGAAACGTCACCGATCAACAAGCGAGCGCCCAAGGTGATGTTCGAACTGCGACAAAGCGAAGACGATTTCCGGCCGAATGACAATGGATGGCCGCGCTCGCCGGATGATCCTAAGCGCTTCTTCAGCGTCGCTCACCTTTCCACGTATCATTAAATATGCGGCTACCGCGGCGGCGCTGCGCGAGTAACCGATCTTGCAGTGAACGTAAACGATCCCAGTTTCACTGTGCTCGGCAATGAACTTGCCCATTTCCCATAATTGCTCCAACGAAGGAGCCGTGAGATCGAGAATTGGCATATTGCAATAGCTGACTGCACGGAATGCTTTCGCTTCGGAGGATTCGGCACTGAGATCGAGTACAGCCGTCACTCCGCTACGCACTGCTCCCTCAGCTTCGCGGTTGCTTAGTTTTCGGCCAATCCAAACATTGGAAATGATTTCATCCCAGCGTCGACATTGGCGACGATAGTGGAGTAGAGACAAATACTGACCCAGCAAACAAGGACCCAAGACGAACCGTGCGCTCCAAGGCAGAGTGCCATTTGTCTTGCGAAAGATTCCTGGCCCAAAACCGAAGTAAGCACCGGCAACGATGCCGAGAGAAAGGCTGGGCCAAAACAGCAAGGCGCTTAGCGGCCAAAAGATCGGAGCAAATGCGAACAAAAATATCGCAGCCACGGAGTAATAAAATCCGACCCGCTGGTTCTTAGTTACCGGCAGCGTGGGCGCCGAGTCGCGAAAAAAGTAAAAACAATAACCGGCCAGCACGAATCCGCCGCCGATGTCGATGATGTGATGTTGATAGGTCAGCAACGGAGAGAGAGCGATCAGCGCAAACCAAATCATTGCCCCGCCCAGGAAAACGCCGCGGAGATGACGGGCATAAATATTGACAAGAAAAAGCCAGAGCGCGGCGTGGAGTGACGGAAAAAGGATTGTAGGGCGCGTCCATTCCTCGAAACCAATCGAAGATTGTGCCGATCCAGCCGTTCGCGTGTGGGCGTGGAAAGGCGAAGCGCAGAGGGAAAAGGAGAAAACAAATTCCTGCAATAGCAATCGCGGCTGTAATCCGCCGAGAAAATGTACGTAATTCCCGATCTGTCCGGCAGAGAAATGGCGCTGCGACAAAGAAGAGATCGATCGACATGTAGGGAAGGACCATGAACGGAACGAATGGAATGGCGTATTCCCATTGAAAGAAAAAAACATCGACGCCGCTGCGTCGCGCTGTGATCCAATTGCAGGCGCCGTAAACGACCAGGAACAAGATCGACAATCCCGCGGAAACTCTGAAGGCTGTGAGTCGCCGAGCTAGCACGCGTGATTGTTAAGGGAGAGAACGCGCCGGGCGATCGAGACGGTGAACATCCCCCACTGATCTACTTCCATGTCGATCTTTTCGAATCCTGAGGCGCGGACCAGTTGGTCCATTTCTGCTGTGGTCCGTCGGCGCATGATCCACGGTCGACCTTCGCGATTGCGCAAAACGCGCGCGATAAATTCCATCTGCGGATGCCAGGGTTGATTCGTGTAAATCAAATAGCCGCCCGGCTCGATCGCGTCAGCAAGTCCGCCGAGAGAGTTCAAGACTGCGTCATTCGAGGAAAACAACTCATAGAGTCCTGAGACAATTCCAATGGTCGCGCGCGGCTCGATTGAGGCAAGCGAGCCACGGTCGAAGGCATCACCTCGCTGCACCTTTACATTGTCGAGCCCGAATTCTTGCGCTAAAGCGCGTGCAGCATCGATATTTTCTTGTTTGTAATCGCGCAATATCGCGCTCACGGGAATTTCCAGACACATCCGCAGGGTCTCGAGCACGTAACGTCCTGGGCCGGCCGCAATATCGAGGATGCGCACCGGACGTCCATTCCTGTGTGTTCTCTCTATCGCATTCTTGAGCGACTTTTCGAGATGAGTTCTGCGTTGCCGAATGCCACGCCAACCGATGCTATTGAGATATGACTTGTCGATCAAACGCCCGACCGATGTCGTGCCATGTGGCTGGTTTTTGTAAACATAGTCGAGCGATAATCCGGAATCGAAGCCGTTTCGCCAACCGAGATCGACACCGTTGCTTAACCGTCCCGCCGCTTTCAGTCCCGCGCGCGCCACTGCAAACTTCACACCGCCGGGCCGACTCAGCCGCTCATATTCATCCCGCGTGTATCCAATTTGGTCGGCATATAGAAACGAAGGCGTAACCGGCGGCTGGGCGAAACGTTCGATGATGAAGTCCCGCACACAACGCACAATCACATTTCGATTTTTCTCCTGAAAGATCGCGTGATAAGCGTTTGGGAAAACGCTCATCTGCTTTACGGATGAAGAAAGCTTGTTAAACAATTCGCGCTGGGCGCCCAGACTAACGACCCAATCTTTTCCGGCGCCAACCAACAGCGTCGGCGTGTGAATTGTGCCCGCATCAGCAAGCAATCGCTTCGCTGTATCGTAAAGATCGAGTAGAACATTTACTGCGATTTGACGAAAAATGAGCATATCTGACTCATATTTAGCTATTTGTGCTGTGTCATGCGTCAGCCTTTTTGCTTTGACGTAACTTGTGACATAACCGGGTCCGATCAGCTTTTGTTTCAACCGCAAGATCGGGATTGCAAACGGCACGTAGAGTCTCACTCGAAGCGCAGCGGTAGCGAGAATCATCGCCCGAATCGGCGGCGCATAGTCGTGCACCCACGCCAGGAGGCTCATTGCTCCAAGACTGTGCCCGAGCATGACCATGTTTCCCAACGCGACGCCATGCCGCGATGAAATATGCTGTGCGAAGACGTCTACATCTTTTACGACATCGGCGAAGTTGCCCGCCGCACCGCGTTTGCCGGATGATCGACCATGGCCGCGTGCGTCCCAGGCGAAAACCGAGACATCCTCGAGGCCTAATAAATCGACCGTTTCCTTCCACCGGCCGGAATGCTCGTGGCCGCGATGAAAAAGGAGCAACGCTTTATCTTTCGTTCTCGGCGGAATCCATGCGCGATAGAACAGCTCGGCGCCATCCCAACTGACCATTGTATGTTCAGTCATATCCATTATTTCGCCCTAGTTCTTTCACAGCGTCGCGTAATTCCGCTGCAATCGCGCAGATGTTTATCTTTTCCGCGGTACGCGAAACGTAGTTGCGCGGCGAGCCGACGATAAGTCTGACCTTTCTTGGCCGCGGGAAAAAAGAACCCTTCGGCCAGGCATCAAAAGCTCCATCGAGATAACATGGGAAAACGCTCACGTCGCGGCCCGCTACCAGTGCCCCGATGCCGGATTTGAAATCCTGGGTCGCGCCAGTCGTTGATCGCGTGCCTTCGGGGAAGATGATCAAAATATTTCCGGGATTCAAAAGAAGTTCGCCGCAAATGGAAAGGCTCTGCCGAACGTGGACCTGGCGCGCGAAAGGTAAGGCATTAACTACAACGGCAGCAACCCAGATGCGCGGCACGCTTTTAAAAAAATAGTCAGCGGCAGCGGCTGGAAATGCTCGATGTAGCTTGCGCAATGGCACGGCGGCAAGGAGACAAAGTGCATCGAGATGACTGGAGTGGTTCGCGACCATGATAAAGGAGCCGTTATCACGTAAGTTTTCGTGTCCAACAATTTCAAAGCGATGGTAAGCGCGCAGCCAACCGCGAATGATTAACGCCACGAGTGAGCGCAATCCATAAACGAGCATGTCGGGCTCGCGCGGAAATCGACGAAGCCGCTCAACCAGCGTTTGATCGAGATCGCGCGCGGAGTCATAACGCCATTTTTTCATCTCAGCCGATAATAATAGTTTGCCATGTGCATGAACAGGGGCGCCACGTAAATTAAGCTATCGATACGATCCAATATTCCGCCATGCCCAGGAATCGTGGCGGCCATATCTTTTGTTCCAATGTCGCGTTTGATGACGCTAATTGAGAGATCGCCAAGTTGCCCTCCGATCCCAACGATCAAGCCAGTAAGGACAAGCTGCCACACACCAAAGAACGGAAATGAGAAACGAAGTACCCAAGGTAGCAGCATCGATACCGCCAGCGCGCCGACCGCGCCCTCCCAAGTTTTGCTCGGACTAATTTTACAGCGGAGAGGATGGCGACCGAATAACCTACCGAAGGTGAATGCGGCTACATCATTCAATTCCGTGGCGAAAACGATGTAGCAAATGAATCCGTAAGCGTTGTTGGTGTTCGCCAGGAAACCGAGGTGTCCGAACATCCAGCCGATGTAAACAAAGCCCACAATGGCCAGTGACATCCTCTGTAGTTCGCCCCGCGCGCGATTGCGCAGAATCGGAATCAGTAGAATCAAAGCGATCGCAAAAACGGGCATCGCGGCGAAAAATCCGTACCAACCAGCGCCTGGCTCTTCACCGTGCGGGTGCGACATCAGTGACGCGGCGCCAACAGCGACAATTCCCGCGTAAACCGCGCTGGTCATCCACCAGTCTCGATATAGACCAGACGCGCGTGCGAATTCCTTAAATCCAAAAATCGCGAGCAACGTAACCCCAATGATGGTTGGAATTCGCCCTGCAAAAACGACGAGCAACGCCAGTGGCGCCATGATCAGCCACGAGCAATAGGTTCGCCACATTGAGCGAATCTCCTTCTTGAATCCCCATTTGAGCAAAGCGAGCAATGCTCCGCCGGCGATGAGCGAGAAAGGAACGATCCAGAGGTAGGCGCAAAAAATGGGATCGTGGAGCGCGATCTGCGGTGACATCATTTCGTTCTTCGTTCGAGCGCAGCCATGATCCGTTTCAAGCGAGCCGCAATTGTTTGCACGCAACCGCCGATTACGACAATGCAGGTCCAATCAAAAATCGTGAGACTCTGAAAACGGATCGACTGATCGTTCCACCACCAGCATGCCAGCGTTGTCCAAGCTCCGATATGAAGCGCGACCATGCGCCAAGGCTTTGACATCCATCCGCTGAATTCGCGTTCCCCGCCAATGACTTGACCAAAGATTCCTACATAAGCAGTAAGCACGGCAGAGATCGCCGCCCAATAACCCAAAATCGGATTCATCCAACCGCTGTGGGCGACACCTACAAAGATCACGATGTCTGAAATTCGATCTGGCAAATCATTTAAGATTTCTCCACGCGCGGTGGCCTTGCCGGCAGCGAGCGCAACCATTCCGTCGAGCATGTTGAACCAAAGCCGGAGATAACAAAACATCGGCGCTGTGATCAGCAGCCACGGGGCAGTATGCGATTGCCAAAAGCAAAACGCGGCGACCAGCGCTGCTAGGATCGACAAGTACGAAATTGCATCCGGATGAATCCCCCAGCGCACACAAAATCGCGTCGCGGCCTTGGCTGTTCGGCGAAACACCGCCGCAATCGGTCGCCGCGAGATTGGTTCGTAATCTGCCATGCACTTACGCTCTGACGCAGAATTTATAGTCTGCGTCTTTGGTCGTGATAATGAGCCCGGTAGCAAAACACGCGCAGCCTGAACTTCCAAAAAAATATCAGTATGCTCGGCAGATCAGAAATAAGTTTGTTGCCAGAATACGGTGATGTCTGAGCTCCCAATCGAGAATTTCATCCAAACTGCGCGGGCCAGAATTCAAAGAGTAAAAAGTCTATTCAAGGCCGTTTTGAAGAGACTTTTTGAAGCATCCGGTCTGTATGGCACGCGCGAATCCAATATGGCGGCAAATTCGTCGTCCGGCCCAGAATTCAACCGGCACGCGGAAAGCTTACCGCCACAGCAACTAAACAAGAAAGGGAAACATGAAAAAAGCGCTTTTAAGTATGGCGTTGGCAATTGTGGCCCCGTTTGCATGGGGACAAGTCTCGGAGACTACCACAACGACCACCACGACTGAAGGCAATGGTACGATTACAGAGTACACTCCGGGGAGTGAAATCGTGCTCAGGGAGAGTAGCGGACCGCGCCACTATCGCTTCGGCAAGACCGTTAGTTATGTAACTCGGAGCGGCAAGGTCCTGGATGAAGATACGGTAAGAACGAGAGTGAAAGTGGGCATCCCCGTCCGCGTTCACTACGTCGGGACAGGCGACAACATGTTGGTTGATCGCGTGATCCTCGACGAGGATTAAGAGCTAAACTCGTTTGTCTCGATCGCGCCTTTCTGTTCCGCCTACCGGTGGGACAGCGAAGGCGCGTTTCGTTTCGTAAACATCCAAGTCAACACCTGTCGGCTCGCCTAAGGCTTACCGAGCGGCCGGATCTCCCCCGTTACCTCCATAATGACCGGATAACCTTCGATCGATTGGGGAACTTTGCGCGACTCGGCAGTTTTGCGGGCAAGCATGACTCTCAAACATGGCGTACGGCGATCTTCGAGAGTGCCAACATAGACGCCAACCACGCCGGGTATGGCGAGTAGTTGTTTGTCATGCGCGGCCAGCACTGCGTTAATATCGCGCTTCGGACAGGACGAGCTACCTTGGGCCATATTCTGCCGGCAAGCGAAAAAGAGAGTTAGCGAGACGAACGCCAAGCAGGCGCCAAATCGTCGCCGGAGGATTCGATAGGATTGCATTTTGCGAAAACTACATTGCAAAAAATGCGCGCCCACATGCAGACGAATGTTCCGAGATCTTGGTTTTGCAAGTGCGATTTTACTTTCCCACCATGCTGACGCCAAGGATTCGCGATCGGGTAAGTACTGTTGCCAACTAAGAGCAAACCAATCGCCCGCGGATTCGTGGACCATGTCCTAAACCAACAGCGATGCCGAATCACCGGTAGTCATAAATCTCATCCCGGAGTTTGGGACGAGAATCTGATCTAGGTTTTGTAGACCGCGTCAGTTCCCCACCATTGTAGCGCCAAGGAAGCTGAGGACTTGGCCGATCGGATTCGCGATCGCACTGGTGCTGCTGCCGGCGAAGAGTAAACCGACTGCCCGAGGGTTGGTCACCACATCTTCGACCATTAACGATCCTGAGTCGCCGCTGTTCAAAAATTTGCTGCCACTGTTCGCGATCACGATTTGGCCAGTGAAGGTTTTCGTGAACGCCGTCCCGCCCGCGCATTCGTTATCGTAAGTAACGCTGACTGTCGCGTTCAAGCCCGAAACGGCGCTGCGCGATAGTCCGGTTGTTCGGCCGCTTTTCTTGACGGCTTGGTTGATCGCGGCCGAAACAGTGGAATACGAAATTGTTCCGATCTCGAGAATCGAGCCATCTGTTCGCACCTGTCCGGAAACAACTTTGCCGATGGAACAGTCAACATTACTGCCCGGTAGCGAACTCTTCTTAACTAGTGTCGCGACACTCTGCGCGCCACTGACGCTGCAGTTCACGTCGATCAAGCCCGGCTGAATAATTGGGTCGCCGGTCTGTGCGGTCGTATTATTGCCACCGTTGACGATATCGGATTCAAATACGTGATAATTACTCAAGATGTACTGGGTGCTGCCGATTGCGACCAGTGAGCCAAGTGTGCCGCCGCAGCAGTAACCGTTCGCGAGATCTTTTGACCAACCGCCCGACGTCCCGAGCTGAATCGGAGGCGTTTGTTTCGCGGTGTGACTTACACCGCCACCACCGTGACCGTGTCCGGGCGGGGGGCCAGCCATTGCGCGAAATTTGTCCGTTAGATGCACCTGAACACCTACACCGCTAACTTGCCGCGGCAGACCGCGGATCACCTCACCCGCGTTCGCGGAGTCTCGGTCCACATAAACTGTCAAGACGGGAGTGCCGGCCGCATCGACGCCGACCGCAGTTCCCAGAATCTCCGCCTGCCGCATCAAGTCGGGAGTGACCTGTCCTTGCACAGCCATAACCGCCCGAATGGCGGCGTGTGTATCGTCGAGAACACCCGCCGGCGGAGTAGCGAACGCGCCAAGCGCAAGGAAAGAAGAGATAATGACCGCGAGGACTTTCAAGAATCGATTAATTGTGACCATAATGGAATAACTGGGGGTTGAGGGTTGAAGCGGGCCGCAGAATTAACACTTTGCTTTCCAAATCGCAAGCGTAAAAACTTCCTGCGTGGCGTTGGAGTCCGCACGCAGCCGGACCCAATGTTTTTTACGATCAAATTGTGTGAACACTGTTGTTCGCTTCGCGGTAATCGCCGCATTTGTTTCGGGCAGCATCCTGCCGGCCGCAGCCAGGAAGAAGCCCGCCACTGAAAACACGCCCAGCAAGGCAAACGTCGAAGCCGCAACTCGCCTACAGATCTTTCTCGATCGAGCAAATTTTAGCCCTGGCAAGCTCGATGGACACTACAATGATTTTACTCGAAAGGCGCTCTCGCTTTATCGCGAATCCCGTGGAGAGCCACCGCAAGCCCCGCCGCCAAAAGCCAACGCGAAGTCGAATGTTGCGCCGGACGTCACGGGCCTTGATCTCGCTAGTGTCGAGCCCGTGTTCATTCCGTACGCCGTTACCGAAGCGGATCTGCAAAGTGTTGGACCATCGCCAAGCAAAGTGGCTGAGCAGGCAAAGTTAAAATTTCTCCCGTATCACGATACAGCTGAGGCTGTCGCCGAGAAGTTTCACTGTGACGTTCATTTTCTCGGACAACTCAATCCCGGTAAGCTGAAGACAATCAAGCCCGGCGACCAGCTCATGGTCCCGAATGTCGAGCCGTTTGAGCTTGCGTCGGTAAAAGGCATTAAGCCAGGCAGCGAAATCGCACCAAAGGCCGTAAATGACAGCGACGACCAACCTGATGCGCAAGCCGGAAATCCGGACGAAAACAAGCGCGTAGCCGCAAATGTCACCGTGAAAATCGATACCAAAACGAACATGCTCGGGGTACTGCAGGACAACAAGCTGATCGCGGCGTATCCAGTTACGATCGGTTCCGCGCAGACCACCTCACCTATCGGCGAGTGGAAGGTGCGCCGTATCACGAAGATGCCAACTTTTCGGTATGATAAAGAAATGCTTCGACACGGCAGGCGCAGCGGCAATTTTTACCTGCTCCAACCCGGTCCGCGGAATCCTGTCGGGATAATGTGGATTGCACTCAATAAAAAAGGAATCGGTATTCACGGCACCAACACGCCCGATTCGATTGGGCGCGCCGCAAGCCACGGCTGTGTTCGTCTGGCTAATTGGGATGTCGTGCGGCTTGCCACAAAAATAAAAAGCGGCGACAGCGTTTCCATCCATTAGAATCGTAATGATGGGTGACACGCTCGTTTCTCGCGCATTACAGCGCTACATACATGATTGGGTCCAATCCCCTCTTCCTGGTGTTTGAAGTAGATGAATGCTTCAATCCAGCGACCCGTCTATCTTCAAACAAAAGTTTCTTTTCCACTCTGCATACTGAAACCCTGATGTTCCGATCCAGAATTTCATGTGGAATGATTTAAGCGAGAATCCGCCGAACAAAAGCTTGCTTCAAGCACTCGCAAAAAAAATGTTTCGGCATCCGCACCGCGGCCCGTATTCGATTCCTTATTACGGCGGCAAACTGGCCGCCCGGGCGAAAATCGAACGGGAACGCGGAAAGCTGATCGCCGCCACAACGTAATTAGGAAGGGAGATCATGAAGAAATTGCTCTTCAGCATTGCCTTGGCAGTAGTGGCATCGTTTGCGTGGGGACAGACTACGCGGCAACCGCCTATGCAGACGCAACAGTTGCCGCAGCAGCGTACCACATCCACGACCACCACTACTGAAGGAACGGGGACAATCACGGAGTACACTCCGGGGAGCGCAATCGTCCTTAGGGAAAGCAGCGGACCCGTCCGCTATCGCTTCGGCAAGACGGTCACTTATGTGACTCGGAGCGGCAGAGTTCTGGACGAAAACACGGTGGGAACCAGGGTTAAGGTTGGCGTTCCCGTCCGCGTTCACTACGTCGGGACAGGCGAGAACAGGATGGTTGATCGTGTGGTCCTTGAAGAGGATTAAGATTTAAGCTTGTTTGTCTCCGTCGCGCCTTTCTGTTCTCCCTAGTTTGGCGGAACAGCAAAGGCGCGTTTTATTTAAAGACTATACGACGAATCTCTCGCTCGAGCGCTCGATTGCTCGGTGTTATATAGGTCTCGTCAACCGGAGATCGGATGGTCACTGATACTCTCGCTACTCGAGGCCTAAGCATTCTGCACGATTGGATCCAATCGGAAAGTCTGCGGAAACATTGCTATGCTGTCGCCGATTCGATGAAGCATTTTGCGCAGTTGCGCAGCGAAAATGCCGATCTTTGGGAGGCGGTTGGACTGCTACACGACATGGATTACGAGCGCTATCCGAATCTGGAACGCAGCCCGACTGAAGGCCATCCGTTTGTCGGGGTCGCGTGGCTGCGCAAGCACGGATGGAGCGAAGAAGTCTGCCGCGCAATTCTTTCGCACGCGGACTACGCAAACATTGCGCGTGAGACGCCTCTCGAGAAAACGCTCTATGCCGTCGATGAACTAAGCAGCTTTATCGTGGCTGTCGCGCTCGTTCGCCCAACGAAGAGCATCCATGATGTCGATGTTCGAGCGGTAAAAAAGAAGATGAAAGACAAAGCGTTCGCGCGTGCTGTCAATCGCGAGGACATCGTACGCGGGGCAGCTGAATTAGGAATGCCGCTGGACGACGTGATTGCAAACGTGATCGCTGCGCTCGGAAACGACGCCCAACGGCTCGGACTCGCGGGAATTAAGTAGAGGCGCGACAGCTACTACAGTTTTTCTGCAACGATTTCCAGCACGAGTGGGGTAATCATCAACGAATTTGGGTTCGCTTCTGCGCTGGCTAGGTCAGCGCAAACTTTGTCGGCGAATTCCCCATCAATCCGTCCCATTTCGATGAGCCGGGGAAGATAAATTTCGATGAACGTGGCAGGCCACTGCCACATGTAATCTTTTGGACGTACACAAAATATGTGCGGCGTGACCGAGCGAATGTTGAAGTCATTCGCGGCAAGCAATCCCGGTAATCCAGCAGCGCCATCCGGCTCGCCACCCGATTCGCGCCAGGTCCCCCGGAATCGCTCCTGATTCGGCAGTCGCGGGAAAAAACGCCATGTCTCGTAGTGTCCGTATTCCTGGAAGATCGCGATGCTGTTCTTTCGCATCACGCCCGCGAGTTTTTTGAGGAACAGAGCGGGATCGTTGACAAACGAAACGACCCAGCGGCACCAGGAGAAATCATAATCCCGTCTCGGCAGATCGTCGGTCATCAGATCCAATTCGTGAATCTTCACGTTCGTAAGACCGCGCGAGCGACACGTTTCTTCCAATGCCCGCACGAACTTGCTCGAACGCTCGATCGCGACTACTTCACCCGTCGGCCCGACAATCTCCGCAAGATCGACAGTTGCGTAGCCGGGTCCCGCGCCAACGTCCAGTACGCGGCTGCCTACGGTAATACCGGCTTTCTTCCAGCAATCTAGAACCACGGAACGCCAGACTCTATGTTGCAGACCAAGTCTCGCCAGCTCCTGATCGTGCGTGCCGAGAACATAATCGCGTTCCTTATTCATGATGTTTCGTCCGTTGGCCCCAAGCCAAAGTGACGATTCTAGATCGATTCGGTTTATCCCAAAAACTCACCTGGCAACTTTACGGGGTTAACCGTCCTCAAGGAAAAAATATCAGCAATAAAAACACAGCGAATAACAACAGGTGAATGCAGCCCTGCAGGATATTGGTTCTGCCGCTGCTGAACGTAACAACGCTTACCGCCAGTGTAAGCAAGAGCAATGGAAAATTGCCGCCTTGCACACCGAGCGCCACTGGTCGCCTGGTGACCAACCCGATTGTCAAAACGGCTGGAATCGTCAGCCCGATGGTTGCGAGCACTGAACCAAGCAGAATGTTTACAGAACGCTGGAGCTGATTGCGCAGGGTCGCACGGATTGCGCTTAACGCCTCTGGCGCGAGCACCAACGCGGCGATAATCGCTCCCCCGAGCGCCTGCGGCATGCCAAAACGCTCGATGCCGTTGTCCAACGGAATGGCGAATTTCTCGGCCAGCAAAACCACCGCGATGAGATAAACAAACAACATCACACTGTGATAGGCGGTGGACCGCATTTGCGTTTGGTGGTGCTCTGGATTCGGCACCGCGGCCACATTCTGCGACCCAATGAAATACTGGCTTGGCGCATGGTCTGGATGAGCAGAAAAATCGCGTAAAGCCCTAACGACGTGACCGCGAGAAAAATTTCCTGCGGCCAGGAGAACCTTGGCCCGGACATTGAAGTGGTGAAATTCGGTAGGATCAAACCAAGCACCGCCAGGGCCATTATGGCATTGAGATAGGAGTTGGTGCCTTGCAGATTGTACCTCTGCTCGCGATGCCGCAATCCGCCCAAGAGCAGAGATAAGCCAACCAGCCCGTTGAGTGCGATCATAATCACGGCAAACATCGCATCCCGCGCGAGGGTTGGATTATTCGCGCCGTGTAGCATCGCAGCGGAAATCGTCATCACTTCGATGCTGATGGCCGAGAGCGTCAGGATCAGCGTTCCGTAAGGCTCGCCCAACTTGATGGCAATACAGTCGGCATGCCGCACAACGGAAATTGCAGACCACAGAATAGTGGCAAACAACCAAACAAACATGATCGCCAGGAGAAGCGGATGGGTGACATCTTCCAGCAACTGGTTTCCAGCTCCAAAAAAGATGGCCGCTGTTCCCAAGCTGACGATCAGCGCAAATTCAACGCGAATGAAACCACGAGAACCGGTGACGCTTCTTGGATCCGGCTTGGATTCGTTGCTCGGGAACATCAGCGCGACCATATCCAGTGCCTCCGCGTCATGCAATCGCATCGACGGAGTCTCCTGTAGAAGCTCCCTTTGCCATTGAACGCTCGCCTTTATTGATCGAATTTGATCTTCTTTTCAATGCCCGCTCGTGGTTGGGCGCCAAAAAAATCCAATTAGAATGAGTATCGTCGCAACAGTGGAAAGCCTTTGGCGTTATCCGGTCAAAAGTATGCGCGGCGAGGAGCTCGACGAGATGTTCGCGGGATACTCGGGCGTTTACGGCGACCGTCTTTTCGCTTTCAAGAGTTCGGCCAGTCCAAAAGGATTTCCCTACCTCACCGGGCGAGAACAGCGCCAGATGCTGCGATATCGACCGCGATTTCGCGACCCGGATAAGGCGACGAGGCCGATCAATTTGACTGAAGCGGAGAGCATGAGCGCGAATCCCGTCCCGGCTGACCTTGCAGACTTGATGGTCGATGTTGAGACGCCGACGGGAGAAACTGTCGCCATCGATGATCCGAAATTGATCGACATGCTGCGCGGGGGTCTCGAGGAGCAACATCATCTCACGTTACTGCGCTCGGAGCGTGCGATGACCGATTGCCGTCCCGTATCGATCTTTAGTTTGCAATCAGCACAGCAATTGGGCGAAGAGACGGGCACGCCTGTGGACAAGCGCCGTTTCCGGGCAAATGTCTATGTTGATTTAGCATCCGCCGAAGCCTTCGCCGAGAATGAGCTCGTTGGCCGATCCCTGCGGATCGGACCGAAAGTAGTCGTCACAATTCTTGAGCGCGATCCGCGCTGCATGATGATCACGCTCGATCCAGACACGGCAGAAAAAACGCCGGCGATTCTGAAGAAGGTCGCGCAAGCTCACGATGGCATGGCCGGTGTTTACGGTGCGGTGATGGTCGAAGGCATGCTGCACAGGGGTGATTCGGTGGAACTGCTGGACTAAACACGTTTCCTGCTGGCTCCTTGGGCAGAATCTACGTGTGACTGTTCTCGATTCCTAAATCGTGATTGTCGACTTTGCCTGCGATCGACGCCCTAGCTACGATGTTGATGACTGCCCAGCGAACGGAGTCTCGAGATTTAAGACGCAGCCAACTGGCTCTGGTATATATTTAGACGATCGGCGAACCTTACGACACCTCTCGACATATGGATTATGTGATTCGGCCGCTCACAGCTGCGGATGAACCCATTCTCTGGGAGATGTTATATCAGGCGCTTCACACTTCTGAGGGCGCGCCCCCGAGGGAAATCGTGCTGCAAGCTCAATTCGCCCGCTACGTCGAAGGTTGGGGCCGGGCGGGCGACACGGGCTTTGTTGCACATGGTGGGCGAGTTGCTGGGTGCGGTTTGGTTCCGCTTGCCGACCGGTGGGCACAAAGGGCGTCGCCACGAAGAAAAAGTCGCGCCCGAACTTGCTTTCGCCGTCAAACCGGGACATCGCCGACGTGGCATTGGCGCCGCGCTACTCACGCAATTGGTCAAAGCGAATCCGCAACACTCAACCATCTCGATACGCGCATCGACGAAGAATCCGGCGGTGCGCCTGTACGAGCGATTTGGGTTTAAAATTGTGCGACAAAGCGCCGAGTCCGTCACGATGCGAAGAGAGGCCTAAGTGCGGCTTATTTAATCACGTATGATTAAAGGAAGCGAAATTCGAAAAGCGGACTTTCCCATTGAGCAATTGCTTCTTGACCGTTGGTCGCCGCGCGCGATGTCCGGGGAAGAAGTTGCAGAGGAAGAATTGATGCGGCTCTTTGAGGCTGCGCGATGGGCGCCGTCCTCGTTTAACGCTCAGCAATGGCGCGTCCTCTACGCACGTCGCGGCACCGAGCACTGGCCGGTGTTTTTCGAGTTACTCGTCGACGCAAACAAGTCTTGGGCAAAGAATGCCGCCGTCCTCGTCCTCTTTATTTCGCGAAAGGCGTTCGATTATAACGATGAACCGTCGATCACGCATTCCTATGATACCGGAGCGGCGTGGGAGAACTTCGCACTCCAAGGTTTCCACCAAGGACTTGTCGTCCACGGTATGGAAGGCTTTGACTATGAGCGCGCGAGGGGAGAGCTGCACATCCCGGAGCAGTTCCAAATCGAGGCCATGGCTGCGGTCGGCAGACCGGGCGCAAAAGAATTATTGCCAGACAAACTTCAAAAGCGTGAAAGCCCTAACGACCGGCGCAGGCTGGCGGAAAGTATCTGCGAAGGACCGTTTCGGTTTTAATGCGAGCATCGCTGCAATAACAAGCGTGCATTGTGGCGCTGTTCACTCCTCGCGCTTCTCCAGCTCCCGTTCAATTCGGGGATCAGGAATCAACCAGAGGAACGCGACGAACGCGTACAATCCGCTGGCGATCCATGAGTTCACGAAAGCGAGTGGTATGGCGATGAGATAGAGCACCGGCGAAAGTTTTCCTTTCCAATCTTTGCCAATGGCCAGCGCGAGAAGCGAGTCGCGACCTTCCCTGCCAATGATAGCGCGTTGCAGAATGTAATACGCGATCGCCGCCATCAACAGAACGAAGCCATATGCAGCGGTCGGTATGGAAGCGAGATGATTCTCGCCTATCCAGCCCGTGGTAAAAGGAAAGAGCGACAGCCAAAAGAGCAGGTGCAAGTTTGCCCAGAGGATACCGCCGCTAACCTGCCCGGCCGCCTGGAACATGTGATGGTGGTTGTTCCAATAGATGCCGAGGTAAATAAAGCTCAGCACGTAACTCAAAAAGACAGGCAATATCGGCTTCAATGCCGCCAGTTCGACCGAGTGCGGCACTTTCAATTCCAACACCATAATCGTGATAATGATTGCAAGGACGCCGTCACTGAACGCTTCGAGCCGGGTCGTTTTCATCCTGGTGGGCCTGGCGGCTTAAGTTCGTTGAGCCAGTGCCTGGCAGCTTTGATTTCAATATCCGTCAAGGCATGAGTTGCATGCGCAAAGCGAACCGTCAGATCTGCGCTTGCTTGACGAAGAAGTTTTACAAGGCGCTGAGTCTCTGATGCCGGAACGATCGGATCCTGATCTCCCGCGCCGATCAAGATCCGAACAGATGAAAGGTCCGGCAAGTTGTCGGGAACCAGCGGTACCATGGCGCGAAATAGAATGGCAGCTCGCAGTAATTCTGGCCAGAGCAACAGCAAGCTAGCGGCGATGTTCGCGCCGTTCGAATAGCCGACTGCGACGATTCGATCAGCCGCGAGATTGTAATGCGTCGCTGCAGCCTTGATGAAATCCGCGAGTTCGTTCGTTCTTTTTTTTAAATCCTCCAAATCAAATACACCTTCGGCGAGCCGCCGAAAGAATCGCGGCATGCCATTTTCGAGGACCTTGCCGCGCGGGCTAAGGAATGCGGCGTTCGAATCGAGCTCACGTCCAAGCGGAATGAGATCGTGCTCGTTGCCGCCGGTTCCATGCAAAAGCAGTAGTGTCCGGTCCGAACTACCTGGCACGAATTCGTGAATGAAATCAGGCTGCGGCTTCATTGTTTGGCCGGAATGTTTATTGGCGGGAGAACTTGTTCGATGTCGGAACGCGACGGTTCGAGCCACGGCGGAAGACGGAGTTTGGAACTAAGGTCTTCGATTGATTCGTCCAGTGTGAAGCCGGGCGGCTCAGTCGCAATTTCGAAAAGAATGCCGCCGGGTTCCCTGAAATAGATTGAATGGAAATAGATGCGGTCGATCACTGGAGTCACACTGTAGCCGAGCTCGACGAGATGCTCGCGCCATTGCAACTGCTCGTCATCGTCCTTTGCTCGGAAGGCGATATGATGCACAGAGCCAGCCGACACATGTCCCTCCCGACGGTCTGGCATGCAAAGCAAATCAACGATTCTGCCTGGACCTGATTGGCTCGGCGCGGCGAAACGAAAGCGATTTCCTGATTCTTTGACCAGGCGGTAGCCAAAGCTCTCTGTCAACAACTGCGCTGTTCGTTCATAGCCTTCCAATGCCGCCGACACACTGTGGAACCCGTGAAGCGAATGTTCTGCCGGCACCGTGCTGGCAGCCCATGATTCGACCTGAGCAATCGAACTGGAGGCGACGAGTTCGAGCAATAATCCATCCGGATCGGTAAAGCGAATCACTTCTTCGCCAAATCGCGCGGAGATTTTTTCGGCGATAGCATGCTGCTCCTTGAAACGACCCAGCCAATAGCCGACCGAATCAGGCGAGATTACAAATGCCGTTGCCTCGATCTGCCCGACGCCACGATGTCCGCGCTGTGCGCTCGGCCAAGGAAAGAATGTCAAGATCGTCCCCGGAGTGCCGCCCGCGTCGCCGAAATAGAAATGATATGAAGCCGGATCGTCGAAGTTAACCGTGCGTTTTACCAAACGCAGCCCGAGAAGCCCGACGTAAAAATCCAGATTGCGCTGCGGATCGCTTGCAATCGCGGTAACGTGATGAAGTCCGGTGATGGATAGGTTCATGCTAACTCCATTTTTCGCCCTGCCTCTGATAAAGTTTCTGCTGAAATCAGATTCGCTCCGTCTCAGAAGCATTGGCCCTGGATTGGGCGATCGTTACGGCGTGAGGAAAATTTTGTCGGTGTAAGGATCCTTCACTTCAGTCCCACTCGCAAAACCACGCACATCAACGTACCCGCCGTTCGGCGCGAACGGACTCGTGACAAAGCCTGGTTTATTTGGAACAGGAATTCCGTACGGAGCGTCACGCTTTCCGCCCCTGGCTGCCGGTGCCACTGTGGCAGCTCGTACCAATGGTTCCGTTGTTGGAGTCGCGCTTGGACTGGGACTGGCAGCGGCCGATGCGTCGGGCTTGATAGCGTCTTTATGGGTCGTGCTCCGCGGAGGCGGTTTCTTTTGCGGATGCGCGATCGAGTTGCCCAGCGCCTTCAATAACTCGCCGAGCGAACGGGCTTCGACGGCGCCGCTAATCATCAAAAATCCTGAAATCGACAATGTTAGGATCAATTTAGTGAGACGTTGATTCATGCGGTGACGACTATTCTGTCGCATATGTCAAATCCTTCAATCCTCTCGGCGCGAAACAAAACACGCAGTGGCATAACAGCGGCAACCACGTTTATTATTATCAGATTGGTTGGCCCTGCAGGCGATGACTTGCCACTGATTATTTCAAACCGTATTCCGCGAAGGCGTCGTCCAGATGGCAATATAGCTAATGCTCGCCCGGCTTCGCCGACGCAATTACCGGATGTCCGCCTGCACGCGCATGCTTGTTTAATTATCGCGACCGCAGCGAAATGAAAACAGGTTCTTTCGGACATATCCGATTTCCTAATTTTGCAGCACCTGATGCCCGAAGGCGACAGCGATAGGATCCTCGTCGAGCACCGCACGACCATCGAGCACTTTGGCGCGTCGCTAATCTTCCCTCTGACGATTGCACCGCAGAAGTAAGTACAACAGGCCTGGCTGGCGCAATCCGTTTGGAAAAATACGCGCGCATCGGCCACATCACGCGAAGCAATAACGAGTTCCTGCTGAGGTGGAAACGGCTTCTTTTGCGAGAAAAAATTGTAGGGTAACCGTTCCCGTTGCCGGACGGTTTTGGCAGGCGAAGCGCCCGCCCTACGAATTCAACAGACCAATACCTATTCCGAACAGATGAAATTCCTCGCGGTTCATCCCAGCTGCCTGATGTATTCGAAGATTTATCTTCGTCTCGAACCGCTCGGTCTGGAACTCGTTGCCGCAGCTGCGCGACACGCAGGCTACTCGGTTCGTTTGATCGACTTGCAATGCGAACCGCACGGGAATTTTTTCCGTCTGGTTAAACGGTGGCAACCGGACGTCATCGCGTTCTCCGGCAATTATCTCGCCAACGTTCCCGAAATCCTCGATCTCGCCCGCGCTACGCGCGCTTTATTGCCGGGAGCATTCATCTGTGTTGGTGGACACAGCGTTTCGTTTATTCCCGAAGAAATTTTGCGGCATGCTGAAGGCGCTTTAGATTGCGTCCTGATCGGTGAAGGCGAAACGGCGATTGCTGGTCTGCTCGGTGCCCTCGCCGAAAATCGGCCGAACCTGAAACAGGTGCCCGGCTGCGTCACACTTGATCATCGCGGCCCGCCGACAGGGTTCGTGAAGTCACTCGACGATCTGTCGCCCGCTCGCGATCTGGTTCAACATCGCCGGAAATACTTCATCGGCCAACTCGACCCGGCCGCATCCATTGAATTCAGTCGAGGCTGTCCGTGGGACTGCGTCTTTTGCAGTGCGTGGACGTTCTACGGACGCAATTACCGGGTAAAAACACCGGAGCGCGCCGTCGAGGAACTGACGCAAATCCGCGAGCCCGGGATTTTCATTGTCGACGACGTGGCTTTCATTCAGGCCGAGCACGGCATGCAGCTTGGCGAAGCGATTGCTCGCCGCGGAATCCAGAAACGTTATTACCTTGAGACGCGCGGGGACGTGCTGCTGCGCAACAAGAAAGTCTTCCAACTCTGGAAGCGGCTCGGCCTGAATACCATGTTCCTCGGCCTGGAAGCGATCGATGAAGAGGGACTCAAGCGCTACCGCAAACGCGTGACGCTCTCCAAAAATTTCGAAGCACTGGAGTTTGCTCGCTCGCTCGACATAACAGTGGCTGTCAATATCATTGCCGATCCCGCATGGGATCGGGAAAGATTCAAGGTAGTACGCGATTGGTGCCTAGAAATCCCCGAGGTCGTCAACATCAGCATTAACACGCCTTATCCCGGCACAGAAACATGGCATACCGAATCGCGTCGTCTCACGACGCGCGACTACCGGCTATTCGACATCCAACACACTGTGTTACCAACCAAGCTGCCACTGCCGGAATTTTACAACGAACTCGTCGAGACGCAGCGCGTGCTTTCCCACAAGCACCTCGGCTGGGCGGCGCTGCGCGATTGCGCGCGTATCGTTGTCCGCCAGTTGCTTCGCGGTCAGACCAATTTCATCCGTATGCTCTGGAAGTTCGGCAGCGTATATAACCCAGAACTCCAACTGGCCGATCACCGTCAACCAGTAAAATATGAAATCAGCCTGCCACCGCCCTCGGTTGCCACCGTCCAGCGAGGCGCGCTTTACATTCACGAGAATCGAGGGCGCAGCGGCCGGCAGATCGATCATCACACGGAAGAATTCGTTAACGCGACCCGCATGGGCCTCGCCGATTGATTACGCTCGCCTTTGCAAGAAATACGCGCGCATGGTTAGCGCAGTGCGAAATCATAAT
>QHOQ01000106.1 GCA_003219355.1 Verrucomicrobiota bacterium | reverse complement strand
TTGATCGAAGTTCTTGGCTCACATGAATCGAGACAAGAAGCGCGTTCTTCTCGGTATGAGCGGTGGAGTCGACTCTAGCGTAGCCGGATATTTATTGTGCGAGCAAGGCTACGAGGTCATTGGCGTGACCATGAAAGTCTGGCCGCAGGATTGCATCTCGCGCGCAGAGGACAAGTGCTGCGGTCCGCAAGCGGTGGCCGATGCCCGCTCGGTCGCCCACTCGTTAGGCATTCCGCATTACGTGGTCGATGAAGCGGATCAATTTGAACGACTCGTGATCGATTATTTCTCGAGTGAGTATCAAGCTGGTCGGACGCCAAATCCATGCGTGATCTGCAATGAAAAGCTGAAGTTCGGAAATCTCTGGAGCAAAGCGGTCGCTCTGGACTGCGATTATATCGCGACGGGGCATTACGCGATTATCGAGCATCATACGGACCGCGCTGTTCTGCGAAAAGGCGCCGATCCACGAAAAGATCAGTCGTATTTCCTGTTTAGCTTGCGGCAGCCGCAGCTTCGGCGCGCGCTGACGCCCCTCGGCAAAATGTCGAAACCGCAAATTCGCAAAATTGCGCACTCGTTAGGCTTAAAGGTCGCGGACAAGGTCGACAGCCAGGAAATCTGTTTTGTGCCCGGAAACGATTACAAGGCGTTCCTGCGTTCTCGCCTTGGCGAAAACGAGTTTCACCGCGGGGAGATTTACGATGTCGATGGAAATTTTGTGGCCGAACACGAGGGAATCGAGCTCTTCACCATAGGTCAACGGAAAGGATTACCAGGCGGTTCAGCGCGGCCGCGCTATGTCATCGATCTCGATCCGCAAAACAATCGTGTTATCGTCGGAGACGCGAATGATTTGATTGCAGACGAGTTCGAAATCGATCGGATTAATTGGATCGATCCGGACGCTTCGAATGATATTGTCGATGTAACAGTGAAGATTCGATACAGCCATCCGGGCGCGCCAGGAACACTCACGCCCCTTGAGAATGGACGCGCGCACCTTCGGTTGCACGAACCGCAAAGAGCCGTGACCCCTGGGCAAGCTGCTGTTTTTTACGATGACGATCTCGTGCTGGGTGGCGGTTGGATTTGTCGACAGGCCACGCCCGTGTTCGCCTAACTAATGGCTGGACAGGTTCTACTTGCGCTCAGCGCTTTTCCGGACGCGGAGACCGCGAATCACATCGCGCACACGTTAGTTGCCGAAAAGCTCGCGGCATGTGCTAACATCATTCCGGCTGTTCACTCGATCTATCGCTGGAAGGAAAAGATCGAAACCGCAGGCGAAGTGATCGTCTTTTTCAAGACCACGCAAGATCGACAGAAGGCATTTCAGGATAAACTGCGCTCGCTTCATCCATACGAGCTCCCTGAGATCATCTACGTCAAGATCGATAAGGGCTTGCCCGACTATTTGCGCTGGGTCGCTGAGGGTTGCGCCAGCTAATTTGCACGTGCGGCTTTTCGTCCTGCGCTGAAAATGGCAGCGCCTACGGCATTAGCGATCACGGTCACGCTGATGATTTTGGCCGCGAAAATCAGCCGACTCGGGACATCGATGATTGGATAGACAGTGAAGAAGATCGCCAGTAAAGAGACAGCGAAGCCGCAGATCGCGGCGATTCGCAACCAAAGTTGTGCTCCTTGTCGCACAGCGGTCGCGCCGGCAATCGGGATAGCGAACAGAACGAGATAAACGATTCCATAGAAGACATTGGCGGCGTTGTCCACGAGTTGAAATGCCTCCTGGATTCCAGCGCCGATTTGGCTCGCTATCGCAATTGCGAGCGTGATGGTGCCCACGAAGAAAATCGAATTGATCGGTGTTTTGTAGCGGGGGTGTAAGCGCGAGAACCAATCCGGCAAAAGCCGGTCCCAGCCAGCAACCATCGGCAGTCGCGAGCTGCCTGTCAGATGAACGCTTGTCGCTGAAATCGATCGAACCGTCATCATCAAAATACCCACTGAAGCGATGGCGCCAGCGATCGGAAAAGAACGGAATCCTAGTCTCAATGTCTGGGGCACTGGACCGATGAGATCGATTTGATTGTTTCCGACGAGAGCCAAGACGGAGCTGGTGCCGAAAATGAACATAAGTGCGATCAATGGCGAAGCGATCATGACTGAGCGGCCGATATTGCGCGCCGGGGCGCGCGCTTCCCCTGCGAGGATCGCGACGTACTCAAATCCGCTCAGCCCGCCAACGGCGAGTTTGCTGAAGATGTTGAAACAATAAAAGATCGACATCGCCGGCGCGGCGATCTGCAGCGGATGATATTGCTTTAGCTCGCCGCGCGCGAGACTGACGAACGGCAAAACGATGAGAGCGCCGTAGGCGAGAAACATGGCAAATCCACCGGTATTGTGCACCCACTTCCCTAAAGACAAGCCACGAATCCCGGTCCAACCAAGACCGGCGACGAGTGCGCAGCTGATGAGCGACACGCAGAGTTTGCTGTTTGGCATCCAGGTCGCACCGATGGCGTAGGAGAGATTCGTCGTCACGAACATTCCACCCAGAGCAATCACGGTGACGGAGAGAAGCCAGAGATTCCACGCCACCATGAATCCGGCAAACTCGTTGAAGCCGAGTTTCGCCCATTGATAAAGACCGCCCTCAAGCGGCATTCGCCGGTTCAAATAGATGACGACCGCGGCTTGCGGAATGTAAAACAGCAAAATTGCGAGCAACCAGAAAAAGAGATGCGACGTTCCAAGCTTGGCCGCTGTGCCGACCCAGCTCGAGCCGACCACAAAGACAATCTGGGTCAGAACGAGGTCGAACAAGCCGAGCGGCTTTCTTAATGCAGTGCTGCGGTCTTCGACCCTGCGTTCGGCGCGATCCAGGTCAGTTGTCACGGTCCACCCACCGGCGAAGTTGTTGTCGATCTAATGTTGCTCTTCGGTAGTCGATTTTTTTGGCGGCGGCTCATTGCGAAATTCGCGGTGGCGAATTTTTCCGCCCGCCTGTGCAATATACGCGCCCATTCCAATCACAACGCCACCGAGCACGATCACCGCGAGCGTGAGCGCCATGGAAGATTTCGGCCATTTCATCGGCACGACGATTGCCGTCGCGCTCAAGAGAGTGAGAACGTAAAAAAAATAGATGAGGTTTTGGGCCCGATCTTGATGCTCGTCGAGCCAGGCTTGCCCATCAGTATCGGCCATCGACAGAACACGATCGTAGGATTGCTGGCCGAGTTCGTAAACTGGCCAGGCAGAGGCGGCACTGATGAAGACGAGCACCAGGGTCGCGATTTGAGCGCGGCGGCTCTTCAAAAAAAAAGCGATGATCAGTCCGACCCAACCCATTGCCAATCCGTAGGTGGGCAACGGATTGATCAAAACGTGGATGTATTCCGGTTGACGCAAATCCCGCAGGAGCGTCTGAATCATGGCGTAGTGACCTGCGCAGCATTCCGAGAGAATAATCTGTCATTTTGTTGGAATTTGTCTGGTACCTGTTTTGTCTCGGTTGCTGGAACGTACTTTCTCCAATTGGAAATGATAAAGTGCCACCATTCTGTGTGGAGACCGTAGAATCCGCTGCGTCCCATCGCCTTCTGCAAGAGAGTCAGGTGCGATCTGGTGATGGGATCCGTTCCCTGGTAATGAAGCATCGCCGCCGGAGTGAGCTCATCGAAATCGGTAGGCATCCGGACAAAGTGATTACAAGCATCGGTTAGAGTCGCATCGACTGCGATCCCCCAAGTGTGCATCGAACCCGGCCCGGTTTCCGGGTCCGCGACATAATCATTATTGCGGGCCACTTGCCAAAGCTCCGCTTGCACGGATTTCGGTCGATACGCATCCCAGATTTTTAGTCGGTACAGGTAACGCCCTAGAAATGCCTGTGCTCTCACTAAACGCGACGCCACTTCGGGACGCACCAAAGCCGGAGTGCCACGCGAATATAACGCGCGCCCAGCGAGATTATTTGGACCACTGTAGCGCAACTCGATTACGATTGTCGGGTCAACCGATTTAATATCGACCAACGGGATGGCAGCCTGAGCAGCCGCTGATTCGAATGCCAGTATGCTCAACACAATTGCGATGAAGCGATCGCGGAACGATTTCATTTGTCTGAGCAATCAGTGCGCAGTTGCAACTGCCGGAGCGTCTGTCTTTGCAATGCGTTCGATCAAAAGTCGAGCACTATTCTCAGGAACGGTGAAACGCAATTCCACGTTCGAAGTGCCCTGCCTTTGGATCTCCGGGGGTTGCGAGTAGAGCAACAATTCGGAATCTGCCAAACGCAACCAGCGCTGCGGAGTGTCGTGCAAATTACGGGCGAAATCCGCCGCACTTTTGGACGAATTTAGTTTCAAGAGCAATTTGGCTTTTACTGGGTTTTGCAAGGTCACCGCGAGTCCGAGCAATTGTGAAACATCAAGCAGTTCGCGTGCAAAGATTGGACGAAACACGCGTGAGAGATCGGGCGGATCGCGCGAAATGAGTCGCAGCGCGCTCTCCTGGTCGAGCGCTTGGAAACGACCAAAGAGCTGATCGGTGATTTTCAGGTCCGGCTTCATCCCGAGCCGCACGCGGACCAGTTCGTCTACCTCATCACGCTCTCCAACCGCGAGCGTCGCAGGACCAACCCGCGCAACGGTGAATCCCGGTGGCCGCTCCCAAACCGGCAAACCGCTGATGGTGCGCTTTTGGAAAGTCTTGTCCTCGCCAATTCTGCGAATGGCGCGGGAAACATCTCGGCGCGCCTCGATCAGAACGAACTCTCGTGTCTTTTCCGACTGGTCGGTCGCGACCGCCCGGGTGATGCGCACGGCGTCGTGAGGCAAGTTTAATCCCGGAGTTAGCGCAGCGGCCCCGATCAGGCCCGACCAGATTTTTGGCCAAATTTGCGCTTGATCCTTGCTCCAGCGTTTTGCGAGGTCGGCGCGTTGAAACTGGTCGGTGTTGATTGATAAAATCGCATCCGTCTCTTGCGGCAACCATTCGCGTTTGTGTGGAGATTTGAAAGCAACAGGTAGAATGATCGCGAGCAGTACGAGGACGGAGATGACACTGAAATAGAATTTCCGCAGCTCTTGTTTGTCGATTTGGCCGGAGAGCAACGCCAGCTCGGCGCGGTGCTGCAAATGCCGATTCACGGCCTCATGGCGGCGATGCGTCTCGGTAAGGAGATGCGGCGCGTTTGGCGGTGCAATTCCCTGCGCGGCGAGATGACGCCCAATATTCAAATACGCGGGGTTTTTCCGTTCCTCGACTGTTTGATGATGCGCGCGCGCTTCTCGAACTGCTTCCTGTTGCACTCGAATGTTCTCGTTCAGCGTCCGATCGCGCGCTTCAAATTCGGTCCGGACGCGCTCTATATTTTTTTCGACAACTGAAAGTTCAGCTTCGGCGGCGATCAGTTTTTCTCTTGCAAGCCGAGCAGCATCCGCGCTGCCGAGCCGGGCCCGGACAAGTTCCGCTCGCTCTTCCGGAAGCCGGGCACGACGCGCGTCAATATTCGTTGATCGCGCTTCGAGATCAGTGGGCGGAGGATTCAATGCCTGCAGATCAGACAGCTGCTTTAACAGCTCACGATCAGCAGCGTCGTTCTCCTGGATCCGGCGCTCGACAGCAGCCAATTCGCGTTCGCAGAGGTCGACTGTGTTCTTTGCTTGGTTGCGATGCTGGAGGAGCGGCCTCTTCTCTGCTTCCAACTTCGCAATAGCAGCATTTTGTTCGCGCGCATTTTGTTGCCGATTCGCCTCGATATTTTTAATTCCCTCTTCGATCTGAGCGATTCGAAGCGCGACCTCTTTTTGCTCCTGCTCCAGCTTTTTCAGTGCGACGATCTCATTGCGCAGCTCAGGAAAATTCGCCGCCTGCGTGGTGCCTTCACGGCCGAGATTTATTTCGCTTTTTTGCAGGAGGCGTTTTTCGTGACGCAGCGCCAGGCGCGTTCTCTGGCGCCTGACTTTCAAGGCGATCTCACGAAAGCCTGTGCGAATGAAACTCACAGAAAGATGCTACCCGAATCCGCCTCCACACAAACGCAAAATCTTTATCCGAACCAGGAGACGACGCTGGCCGCATTGTTTCACTCTTCGGATTCGCTTAGTCTTGCCAGCACGCTGAAGTCTTCGAGCGTTGTCGTGTCGCCAGTCACACTTTTTCCGCTTGCGATTTCCTTGAGGAGGCGTCGCATGATTTTGCCGCTCCGAGTTTTTGGCAGCGCTTCGGCGAATCGAACCTCGTCTGGCTTTGCAATCGCCCCGATGTGCCTGCCGACGTGGTCGCGCAATTCGGCCTTCAATCCGCTGTTGGGCTCGGCATCCGTCTTCAGCGTCACGAAGGCGACAACGGCCTGGCCTTTTAACTCGTCCGGTCTTCCGACCACCGCCGCCTCCGCGACCTGCGCATGGCTCACTAGCGCGCTTTCGATTTCCGAGGTGCCAAGCCTGTGCCCAGCGACGTTCAAGACGTCGTCGATCCGGCCGACGATCCAGAAGTAGCCGTCCTCATCGCGTCGCGCGCCGTCGCCGGTCAGGTAATTTCCTGGGAACTCGCTCCAATATTGTTTTTTGTAGCGCTCCTTATCGCCGTAAATCGTGCGCAACATCGCCGGCCATGGCCGGCGAATAATTAATTTCCCGCCAACATTCGGCCCAACTTCGCGTCCTTGCTCATCGACAATCGCCGCATCGACACCAAAGAAAGGCAGCGTCGCGCTGCCCGGTTTCGTTGCAATTCCGCCGGGGAGCGGCGTAATCATGATTGCCCCGGTCTCGGTTTGCCACCACGTATCGACAATTGGGCAACGGCCGCCGCCGATATTCTTTTGATACCAAATCCATGCTTCCGGATTGATCGGTTCGCCCACGGTGCCCAGCAAGCGTAGCGAAGAAAGATCGTGTTTCGCAACCCAGTGGTCGCCCCAGCGAATGAATGCGCGGATTGCAGTCGGCGCCGTATAAAGAATGTTGACGCGATAATCTTCGATGATTTTCCAGAAGCGATCCGGCTCCGGCCAGTTCGGCGCGCCTTCATACATCAAGGTAGTCGCGCCATTGGCCAATGGGCCGTAAACGATATAACTATGCCCAGTGACCCAGCCGACATCCGCCGTGCACCAAAAAATATCTTCGTCCCGGATGTCGAAGACATATTTCATGGTCGAGTAAACGCCGACGAGGTAGCCGCCAGTGGTGTGCAAGATTCCCTTCGGTTTCCCCGTTGAGCCGCTCGTGTAGAGAATGTAAAGAGGATGTTCGCTGTCGAGCGCCGTCGGCGGACAATTCGCATCGACATATTCCAGCTCGCGATGCCACCACACATCGCGAGACTCCTCCATGTGGATCTCGTTACCCGCGCGGCGAAAAACAATCACGCGCCGAATGGACGTGCCACCAAGCAGCGCGTCATCGACATTTTTCTTCAGTGGAACAATCCCGCCGCGCCGGTATCCGCCGTCGGCTGTGATTACGGCAACTGCGCCACTATCGGCGATTCGATCGCGAATGCTGTCCGGGCTAAACCCGCCGAACACCACCGAATGCACCGCGCCGATGCGGGCACAGGCCAGCATCGCAATGGCAGCTTCGGGAATGGCCGGGAGGTAAATGATGACTCGATCGCCCTTGTTGATCTTGTTCCGTTTCAGCACATTCGCGAAACGGCAGACTTCGTGATGAAGTTGTTGGTAGGTGAGCGTTCGCTTGTCACCTGGTTCCCCCTCCCAGATAATCGCGGCTTTATTTCGGCGCGGGCCGGTTAGATGTCGATCAAGACAATTTTCCGAAATATTGATTTTGCCGCCCACAAACCACTTCGCGAAGGGTTCTTTCCACTCAAGGACTTTTCTCCATCGCGCGCACCAGACCAGCTCGCTCGCCTCGCGCGCCCAAAATTTAGCTGGCTGCTTGATCGATTCCCGGTACATCCGCCGGTATTGCACAAGACTCTTGATCTTTGCCTTGCTCGCGAAATCCTGCGCCGGTTTGAAAACGCGTTTCTCAATCAAATGCGACTCGATGTTGTTGTGCATGAGCAGTCCCTAATATGCCGAAGAAATTTGTAGGGCAAGCGCGCCGTTCTTGTCAGCGAGCGACTGTCGCTGTGCCGCGTCCGATTAGAAAGCGCCCGCCCTAAAGTGCAACAGTCGCAGAAACCGCTGTGGGCCGGTTGCTACAAGGAATCGCCTTTTTGATTTCGAATTTCCGATGTTAGTGACCGAGCGCGCGACGCAGCGGCGCAGCGCCCGGTGGCGGAGGCGTGAGCCCACTCAGAATCTCATCAGCCCTGACAGGCCGGCCGTAATAGCGGAAATTCGAATCTCTTTGCGTTGCAATCACTGCACCCTCCAGGGACACGCCGGCAAAGAGACCCTTGCTCCTGCTATAAGTGTAAACCGCGGCGGTCGGTGCGACTGCGCCTTCCGCAGTACGACCCACTGGGCCGGCAGCGGCGCTGACGTCCGCGCCGATCGTAACATTTCCTCCACGGGAAAATGCCCGGACGGCCCTGTCATTGTTGAGAACGATTACGAAATCGGTCACTTGCGCACCGATCTGAAGCCCCCAACCCGCGCCGCCTGTGCCGATAAATGATGGGCCGGACCAGCCGTGTCTCGTGCGAGCGACCACAACGCCTTGCCCGCCTTTGCCGCTAAAAATAAATGCGGCTTTGACCACGGTGATAATCGCGAGGCCTCTGGCATGTTGCAGCACATTTCGCGGAATTCCTCTTTCTGGCATCTGGCGAAAATCGCGAATGATCGATGCGCAATGATTAACCGTGTCCTGTTCGGCCGCGCTGGCCGTGACGACCGACAGAGAAAGTATGGCAAGAACCGAGAATAATTTTGTCATCCGAGTACAATTACTTCGCCAGCATAACCGAGCGCGGATGTATTTTGGCTGGAAAAGAATCGATCCAACGAGTTCGTTAGGCGGCAGGCGCATAAGTTTTTTATTGAATGACTTTTTACGAAAATTGCGAAAGCGATGAATCTTTCATGCGCGCCGCATTACGGTTGGCGGCTAAGGCTTACGAAGCCGATGAAGTACCGGTCGGCGCGGTAGTTGTTCAAGCAGGAAACATCATCGCTCGCGCGTATAACCAGGTAGAGCTGTTGAAAGACGCCACCGCCCATGCAGAGATGCTCGCGTTAACGCAAGCCGAGGCAGCCGTCGGGGACTGGCGCTTGACCGAGTGCGATCTCTACGTCACTAAGGAACCGTGCGTAATGTGCGCTGGCGCACTTGTCCACGTGCGAATCCGTCGCTTGATTTTTGGCTGCGCGGACCCCCGCGCTGGAGCGGCGGGAAGCATTCTCAATTTGCTCCAACTTCCAGCGCTGAATCACCGATGCGAAATCACATCCGGGGTTCTACAAGGAGAGTGCGGGCGTCTTCTCCAGGATTTTTTTCGGACGAAAAGACTGCCGCAGTAGGGTCGGCGACCAAACGATCGGCCGCCTGTTCACGCCGAAGCGGCCCGAGGCTGTGGTTTCCCGCGGGCGAACAATCTTTGTTGTGATTGCACGTCGCAGCGGGATCGGTAAACGCACACGAGCCGGCGGCAACGATACTTTAGTACCATGAAAACATTGTTTTCGATCATTCTCGCCGTCGCCGTTAGCGCTGCTCACGCGGGACCTGCCCGAACGGCGGCCCACGTGGCGAGGAACACTGCTGAGACAGCCAAAAATGTCGGGCACAGCGTTGCCAAGGGCACAAAAAGAGCCGCGCACACTGTAGTCGATACCCTCACCGGTCCAACGAGGTAAGATAAGCCAGCGGCGGGGTCGGTGGCAAAGGCTGCGTCAGTAGCTGACCAAAGGCGAACGAGGCGCAAAAACTGGTAAGAACAACAGTCGCTAAGCCGATCGCAAAAACTGGTAAGAACAACAGTCGCTAAGACGATGACAATGAATCTGCGGCGACTCACACCTAATTACGATTCGACGAAAGCGCGGCCGATCCTATCTCGTAATCAACTTCGGAAGGTGAACGGGAGTCGCATCCGAACTAGCACCGGCTGGTCATGTTTGCGCGCCGGAGCGAACCGCCAATTTTGCACGGCGTACATTGCTTCCTCTGCAAATGAATAGGCTGTGGCTATGATTGGGCGAATATCGCTCGTCGCGCCATCGGCTCTAACGCTGAACTCAACCACGGCATAACCCCAATGACGCCTTTTGGCTTCCATCGCAGGGAAAAAAGGGGCATAGCCTTTCAAGAACTTCGGCGGCGTGTCATAAGCACTCGAAGGGGTAACGGATGTCATGTAAGTGGCGACTTGTTTTTCGGGCATCGGGTTGGCTTCAATCGCCAGATTTGGAGAGGAACAACCGCAAAGAAGCAGCGTTGTTATCAGACTGAGCGCGGCAAAACCGCGATCAACGAGGCATTGACTCATAACCGGGATTCTTCGACAGAACGAGCTTCAGGGTTGAATCGTGAATTTCGCCCTTTCATGGCGGACGTTTATACCATTTAGTTGTTGCCGTGTGGAGAGCAAAATAGGCAGAATACGACGCGCGTTGAACTACTGGGAGATCATCGCTCGCAACCTCGGTAAAGCGGGTGGAGTTGGGGTTCGCTTGCCTTCCATCGCTATCGCGAGGCACCAGATCGGGGTTTATCTTTTCCACGTCCTCGGTCGCAACCCCTTGGTTGCCAATATCGATATTGTTACTTCCAACACTACCGGCAACCCGGGGCTCTAGTGTCTGCCAGCTAATCTCTTTCCAGTATTGATCTGTTCAAAAAGCATCTTAACCGAACACCGAAAATCGAAATGATCGCAGAGATACTGCTGTCGAGATGTCCCATAATGTCCTTTGAAAGTCCTCGACTTATTAGCCTAAAAACCGTAAGATGCTGATATGTTCCTCAAATCATATAGTATTAGCTTCGTTGGCTTATTCCTTCTAGCGTTCAGTGCCTCGGCCGGGACGCCCGCTTTCGACGGGGTTGTGAAGGACCCCGCCGGGCATCCTGTCAATGGCGCCGATGTCCGGATCGAAGCAACAAACGGAAGTAATTTTTCCAGGATTGTTAAGACCGATGCCACCGGCCGTTACACCTCCGATGGCCTTCCAGTTGGCATTTACAAAGTCACCGTCGTTGTCAATGGAACCGTCAAGGCATCGATCCTCAATGCCACCACGCAGTCTGGCAAACAAACTCAGCTCAACTTTGAGCTGACCCCAAAAACGGGGACCGGCAAGACACACAGGGTTTGGATTGCGGCCGACACCGGAACTCATATCGGCGGAGGTCAATGGGTCGACGTGGATGATAACGGAAATCCCGTCAACAATAATGGAGTGAGCAGCGT